>JAOZPF010000047.1 GCA_029932895.1 Anaerolineae bacterium
GGGAATCGGGCGCGCTATCGAGGAGAGCGGGGCGGACGTGGTGATGCTGCAGGAGGTGGATACCGGACGCATCACCAGTTACGGCGTGGACGACGCGCTCTGGCTGGCCCGGCGGCTGGGAATGAAGGTGGTCTACCAGCCCGCGCTGGAGGGCCTTTCCGGCATTGCCCTTCTCACCCGTTATCCCATCGTCTACTCCGACGGGGCGCTTCTGAACAGCGAGCTGGAGCAGACCGGCATCGTTCACGCCCGGCTGAGGGTGGGTGGTGAAGAAGTGGACGCCTACGGTGTCTGGTTAGGGCTGGAGCCGGAGGAGCGCGCCCGGCAGTTGGACGACGCTCTGTCCATCATCGGCGACGCTTCACCTGCTCTCCTCGGCGGTGATATGAATTCGACGCCCGACTCTCCCATCTATGCCCGCTTGGTGGAGGCGGGATTCAGCGATCCCTTCATCGCGCTGGGGCTTGTTCCCTCCCTTACCTCCCCCTCTATCGAGCCGCGTGAGCGCATCGACTTTGTCTGGGGGCGGGGGCTGACGCCGCTGGACGGCGTGGTGCCCGACGCCCTGGCCTCCGACCACCGGATGGTGGTCACGGAGTGGAGCGTGCCGTGACGCCGTCCGTGCCCGAGGGTCCGTTCGACCTCGGCGTTGAGGAGGAATACCAGGTCGTCGACCCCCAGACCTGGGAGCTGCGCTCTCGCATCCAGGCTATCCTGGAGAAGGACCGGGAGAATGGCGTGGCGGATATGCGCGCCGAGTTTCTCCAGTCCCAGGTCGAGGCCGTCACCCGTATCTGCCCCACTGTCCGCGAGCTCTGCGCCGAGGTGCAACGGATGCGAGGGGAGGCCGCCTCCACCGCCGCTTCGCTGGGGCTGGTGTTGGTCGCTGCCGGCACGCATCCCTTTGCCTCCTGGGCCGAGCAGCAGGTCACCCACGGCGAGCGGTACGCCACACTGGCAGCAGAGCTACAGGAGGTGGGACGGCGGCTGCTCACCTTTGGTCTCCACATTCATGTGGGCATCGCCGACCCCGATCTGCGCGTCCGGGTGATGAACCGGATGCGGCCGTTCCTTTCATTGCTCCTGGCTCTCTCTGTCAACTCGCCCTTCTTTGACGGTCGGTTGACTGGTCTGCATTCTTATCGCAGTGTCCTCTTTGCCGCGTTGCCGCGGACGGGTATTCCGCCCCATTTCGACTCCTGGGCAGACTATCAGGCTGTGGTGGAGACCCTCACCAGCACCGGGTTGCTATCCGACCCCAGCTTTATCTGGTGGGATGCACGCCCCAACTCCCGCTTCCCCACGCTGGAGGTCCGCATCTGCGATATGCCCACGCGGGTGGAGGAGACCGTCTGTCTGGCGGCGTGGGTGCAGGCGCTGGCGGTCAAGCTGGCGCGGGAGGGGGAGGTCACGTCAGTGCATCGCTCTGTATTGGAGGCGAACAAGTGGCAGGCGGTCCGGTACGGGCTGGCGGCGCGGCTGGTCCTGCGCTCCGGCGCTCCTCCGCGAGAGGTGCGGGAGTGGGTGGAGTTGCTGCTGGATGAACTGGCGGACGTGGCGGCGGAGCTGGGGTCGGAATCGGAGCTGGCCTATGCCCGTACTATCCTCGATGAGGGCACTGGCGCGGAGCGGATGCTGGCGGTGTGGCGGGAGAGAGGCGACCTGCGGGCAACGATGAGCTACCTGGCGCGGGAGAGTGGGGCTTGCCGGTGAACCACCGAGCTTGTCTGCCCCTTACAATCGCTTGTGCAACTCGTACAATTGCCGCCGCAGCTTCTCGATCCGCAATCCCATATCTTGCTCGCGACCGTGGGTGAACCAACGGTGCTTGGCAAAGGCCAACTCCGAGGCTAGCTGGTAGTACCGTCCCAACCGGAACCAGCGGGCCAGGTCCCCTCCGGCGAGTGTCTGCAGCCGTTGCCACACCCGCCGCCAGTAGGACTGGATGACGCCATAGTCCCGCTGGCTGATGGCCCCCGACTCGACCTCGTCCGCCAGGTAGCGGACGAGCCACCGCTGCTCGCGGGCCGAGGTCCAGATGATGATGCCAAGCAAGGCAATGACGCCCCCCCAGTCCGCGGCAAGACTGAACAGGATGGGCCAGCAGAGCATCGCCGCCAGGGTGGTGCCGGTGTTGTGGATGGCATGGAAAGCGATAGCTATGCTCAACCCCATTATGGGCGCGCTGATCTTGACGGGCCAACTGGTGTGGGTGCGGGCCAGGGCGATTCCCAGGCCGGTGAAACCGGTGAAGAGGGCGTGATTGAGGCCAAAGAGGACGGCGCGCAGGCTGGAGAGCACCAGCACGCCGCTCAGCCCCTCCGCGGCATAGGTGTCGGCAAAGTAAAAGGTATTCTCCACCGCGGCGAACCCGAATCCCACCAGCCCACCATATATAATCCCGTCCAGCGGGCTGTCGATCTCGCGCCGGAAAAAGAGCAGCAGCAGCAAAAGAGCCAACCCCTTGAACGGCTCCTCTGTGAGGGGGGCGACGATGGGAGCGCTGAACAGGGAGCCGGCAGGGCCAAACAGCATCGTCAGCGGGATGTCGGCGATCAGTTGGGCGATGAGGGAAAAGATGACGGCAGGGATCGCTCCCCACAGGAAAGCGGCGACCACGAGAGCCAACGGCTCTTTCTCGTACCGGTCGAACCACCATAGGATGATGGCGTAGATGATCATGGGGATAAAAGCCAGGCCCAGGATGGCAATGACAGCGATCAGGGTTTCCATACGGCATTGTCCTCTCTATGGTGGCGGGGCGATCCCCGCCCGGCGGGCGATCTTGGCGTATGTGGAGGCAAAGTGAACCCACGGCGGGCTTGGTCGACCACGGATTTGTGCCGTACGCAGGCTTTCCAAGAACGAGGCGGGGGAATCGAACGGCGGGAGTAGCGTGACGGCGCGGCCGAGCTCCCACGTGGTGTGGGCATCGCTGCCGGCCGTCATCAACAGCCCCGCTTCCAGTGCCAGAGCGTAGGCGGCCCGGTTGTCGGATGGTAGCAGACAGCGGGCGTTGAACACCTCCAGCAGGTCCAGTTGGTTCAGAAGCGGCAGGAGCTGTTCCCGGCCCATTGCCTCGCGCCGGATTCTATCCAGGGGATGGGAGACGCCGACGATGCCTCCCTGGGCACGGATGGCGGCGATTGCTTCCTGCGGGGAGCGGTATGCGGGGATAGGTTCAGTCAAGAAGTAGGCGCTCAGGTCTCCCTGGGTGGTGTGGACTTCTTGCCCGACGATGATCCGCTCCGGGTCCATCTCCTTGAGCCGCAGCGCCCCGGCGATGGTGTCGTGATCGGTCACAGCGACCCGGTCCAGCCCTTTGCGCCGGCAGCTTGCCAGAAATGCGGCCAGCTCGGTCAGGGAGTCGCCAGAGTAGCGCGTGTGCGTATGGAGGTCACAGACCAGGATGCGATGGGTCCTTCCTTTGCGAGTCTCGGTCACCGGAAGCGCCTTGCAAATCGATGGGCGCATTGTACACCACCTGCGCCAGGGGGGCAAACCGTGTTTGGCAACCCGCCGGGCGCTAAACCGCCCGGCAAAGTCCAACCTCCAGCCTGCAGGGGGGAGCTTTTGCGCCAGGACGTTTACGTCCGGGAAGCTTTGTAGACAATCCTCTTGAAATCGCGTATAATATCCCCCGTCAGACTGCCAGAGAGGAGATGGGATATGCCTCGCTTTCAACGCCCAACCGGAACCCTCGACGTTTTGCCCGAAGAACAGCCATACTGGGCCCACGTCCGGGCGCACACAGTCCGTCTGGCGGAGCGAGCGGGCTTTGCCCGAATCGACCTGCCTATTTTCGAATCCACCAGCCTCTTTGCCCGTGGCATCGGCACCGGGACCGATATAGTCGAGAAGGAGATGTACACTTTTCTCGACAAGGGGGGCAACTCGCTCACCCTGCGGCCCGAGTTCACCGCCGGCGTCGTCCGCGCCTACATCGAGAACGGGATGCGCGTCCGCCCCCAGCCGGTCAAGCTCTATTCCATTGGCCCTGTCTTTCGCTACGAGCGGCCCCAGGCCGGGCGCTACCGACAGCATACGCAGTTCAATATGGAGATTCTGGGTGACCAGGACCCGTCGGCAGACCTGGAGGTGATGCTGCTCATCTCCGATGTCTATGCCGGCTTGGGGTTCAAGCGCCTCTCCTTCCAGCTCAACTCGACTGGCTGCCCCCGTTGTCGTCCCGGCTATGTGGAGGTGCTCAAGGCGTATTACCAGCAGCACGTGGATGAGGTCTGCGACGACTGCCGGCGGCGGCTAAAGCAGAATCCGCTGCGGGTGCTTGATTGCAAGGCCGACCAGTGCCAGCCGGTCATTGCCGCCGCGCCGCGTATCGGCGACTATCTGTGCGATGAATGCGCCGACCACTTTGCCACGCTGCGGGAGTACCTGGACCTGTTGCAGCGGCCCTACACTCTCAATCATCGGCTGGTGCGGGGGCTCGACTATTACACCAAGACCGTCTTCGAGGTCTGGGCGGAGGGGGTTGGCGCGCAGGCGGCGGTGTGTGGCGGCGGACGGTACGACGGGTTGGCCGAGGCGCTGGGCGGCCCACCGACCCCCGGCGTGGGTGTGGCGGCGGGGTTGGAGCGGATTATCCTGGTGATGAAGGCGCAGGGGATCGAGGTACCGCCGCTCCCCGCTCCCTCTGTCTACCTGGCCCACCTGGGGCCGGAAGCGCGACGGGAGACGGTCCGACTGGCCGATGCGCTGCGCCGGGCCGGTGTGGGAGTGTGGCTATCGTTTGGCGAGCGCGGGTTGCGCAGCCAATTGCGGGAGGCTGGCAAGCGCGGCGTCCACTATGCCGTCATTCTGGGTGAAGAGGAGCTGTCTCGTGGTGTGGCGACTGTGCGGGATATGGAGGGCGGCGAACAGGTCGAGATCGGCCTGGCGGAGCTGGTGACATGGCTGCAGGAGCGAACCCACCCATAACCACCGTGGGCATTCTCCACAATTTGCACAACCCGGCGGCTGTTCTTCTGACCAGCCGCGTTGCCCAGGCGCTGCGCCAGCAGGGAGCGGAGGTGTGGGAGAGCGGGCGGCTGGATGATCCGAGCATCGTCGACAAGGTGGCGCTGACCGACCTGCTGGTGACTCTGGGCGGCGACGGCTCTATCCTGCGCGCCGCCAGGCTCGCCGCCGGGCAGCGGACGTTGATCCTGGGCATCAACCTGGGGCGGATCGGTTTCCTCACCGAGGCGGAGCCAGATGACTGGGAAGCGGTACTGCCGCGGCTTCTCCAGGGCGACTATTGGGTGGAGGAGCGGATGATGCTCCGGGCGGATGCCTGGCGGAGGGGCGAGAGCCTGGCGGTTGGGAGTGGGCTCAACGACGTGGTGGTGGGCCAGGGAGTGCTGGGCCGGGTGGTGCGGCTGGAGGTCCGGGTGGATGGCGACCTGCTCACCACCTATGTCGCCGATGCCCTGATTGTCGCCACCCCCACTGGCAGCACTGCCTACGCCTTGGCGGCCGGCGGGCCGATCATGCCACCACAGCAGCGCAATATCCTCCTGGTTCCCGTCGCGCCGCACCTCAGCCTGGACCGGGCGGTGGTGCTGGCGGAGGGGGCGCAAGTGCAGGTCGTTGTCCGTGGTCACTCCCCCGCCGCCCTGACTATAGATGGAGAGACCAGGACTGACCTGGAGGAGGGTGACATGGTCCAGGTGGGGGTCAGCCCTCAGGTAGCTCGCTTCGCCCGCGTGCGGGAGCGGGACTATTTCTATCGCACGCTGATGGCGCGGCTGGTGCCAAGGGATAGGCGATGAGGGAAGGGGGGGAGGGCCACCCTTCAACACGCAACAGAACTGGGGAGGACTATGACTGAACCGCTCTACTGCATCAACCACCCAAACGTGGAAACCTATCTGCGCTGTGCTCGCTGCAACGCGCCTATCTGCGCCAAGTGCGCCGTGCGGACGGAGGTGGGCTATATCTGCCCGGCCTGTCTCCACCGCCAACAACAGGTCTTTTACGCCGACTTTCGGCCCATCTACTACCTGGTCGCCGCAGTGGTTGCCTTCCCTCTGGCGTTGGTCGGCGGCTTTGTCGTCCCTGCCACTGGCTGGCTCGCCATCTTCCTAGGCCCTCTGGTTGGGATGGGCATCGCCGAGGCCGTGCGCTGGGCCATTCGTCACCGCCGCGGTCGGCACACCTGGCTGGTGGTGGCTGGCTGTGTGTTGGTGGGCGGGTTGCCCTGGCTGCTGAGCTCCCTGATGCCGCTCGCCCTCATCTTTTTTGACTCGCGCGTGCTGCTTGGGACCGCGTGGGGGGTGGTATGGGGGGTGGTCTATCTGATCGGCGCTGTCGCCACCGCCGCTGCCCGACTGCGACCGCCACGCCGCTAATCTGGACCCAGAGGCGACTCGACGATGTTGAAGGAACTCTACATCCGCAACTTTGCAATCATAGACGAACTCCGCCTCGCCTTTGCCCCTGGCTTTACCGCCTTCACCGGGGAGACCGGCGCGGGCAAGTCGATCATCATCGGAGCTGTGGGGCTTGTCCTCGGCGGCCGGGCCGATGCGAGTGTCGTGCGCGCCGGAGCGGAGCGAGCCTTGGTGGAGGCGACCTTTGAGTTGGAGCCGCGCCGCCAGGAGATGGTTCTTCCTTTGCTAGAGCGGGAGGGGTTGGAGGGAGACGAGCCGGGGCTCCTCTCGCTGGGCCGCGAGATCCGCGCCGGAGGCCGCAATGTCTGCCGCGTCAACGGGCGGGCGGTGACGCTGACCCTGCTGCGGGAGGTGGCCGAGGGACTGGTCGATATCCACGGGCAGAGCGAGCATCTCTCCCTGCTGCGGGTGCGGGAACACGTCAATCTGCTGGACCGGTATGGAGACCTGTGGGGTCTGCGGGCGCGCGTGGCAGAATTGGTGGCCCGGCTGCGGGCGGTGCGCCGCGAGCGGGCAGGGTTGGAACGGGACGAGGCGGAGCTGGCCCGGCGAGTGGACCTCCTCCAGTACCAGATCGCCGAGATCGAGGCGGCGCGGTTGGAGACAGGGGAGGAGGAGAAACTGGCCGAGGAGCGGGTCCGCTTGGCCAACGCGGAGCAGCTTGCCGACCTGCTTGCCGAGGCGCTGCGGGCACTGGACGAGGGCGAGGGGGAAGAGAGAAGCGCGGTGGACCTGCTGGGCGCGGCGGTCCGGGCATTGGAGGGACTGGCGCGTATCGATAGAAGCCTGGAGCCCCGGCTGCGGACAGCGGAGGAGGTCGCCTACAAGCTGCAGGACCTGGGCGAAACGCTGCGGGCGTACCGCGACCAGCTAGAGTTCAATCCCCAGCGGCTGGTCGAGGTGGAGGAACGGGTGAATCTCATCCATCGTTTGGAACGGAAGTACGGCGCCTCTATCCCCGCTGTACTCGCCTTTGCGGAGGGGGCAGCGAGGGAGCTGGAAACCATCACCCACAGCGAGGAACTGATCGCCGAGTTAAAGGCGCAGGAGGAGCAACTGCTGGCTGACCTGGGGGATATTGCCCTGGAGCTCTCTGCCCAGCGGCGGAAGGCCGCCGCACGGCTGGCCCGCGAGGTCGAGCAAGAGTTGGCTGACCTGCGGATGGAGGGAGCGCGGTTTGGGGTGGACTTGCAGTGGCGGGAGGACCCGGATGGTGTCCCCATACCCGGAGTGGTTCGGGATTTCAAGCTTCAGGTTTCGGGTTTGGAACCTGAAACCTCGAGCCTGGAACCTGAAACCCACGTGAGGGTAGCCTTTGATGTGACCGGCATCGACCGCGTCGAGTTCCTGATCTCGCCCAACCCCGGCGAGCCGCTCAAGCCGCTGGTCAAGATCGCCTCTGGGGGCGAGACCTCGCGGCTGATGCTGGCCCTGAAGGCGGTGCTCTCCCGCGCCGACGAGACCCCCACTCTGATTTTTGACGAGATAGACCAGGGGATCGGCGGGCGGGTGGGCGCTACGGTGGGCAAGAAGCTGTGGGGGTTGACCGTAAAGCGGGAGGACGGGGCTGTCCCACACCAGGTTCTTTGTGTCACCCACCTGCCGCAACTGGCCGGTTTTGGCGATCTCCACCTCAAGGTGGAGAAGGCGGTCGTTGAGGGGCGCACTGTGACCCGCCTCACTGCGCTGGAAGGAGCGGCGCGGGTGGAGGAGCTGGCCCAGATGCTCGGTGCCAGTGGCGGGGCGGTCTACCGGAGCGCGGAAGAGATCCTGGCACAGGTGGCAGACTACAAGCGGGACCAATACTCTTGAGGCACGGGCCGTGATTCCACAAAAGCTCGTTTTGACCAATTTCATGTGCTACCGTCAGGCTACGGTGGACCTATCTGGCATCCATGTCGCCTGCCTGAGTGGCGATAACGGTGCTGGCAAGTCCGCCCTTTTGGATAGCATCACTTGGGCGCTGTGGGGCAAGGCCCGCGCCCGCCGCGACGACGAGTTGATCCGCCTGGGCCAAGACGAGATGGAGGTGGACCTCACGTTTCAATTGGGGACCGACCTCTACCGCGTGGTGCGCAAACGGCGGGCCGGCAAACGGGGCTCCTCTATTCTGGACTTTCAGGTTCAGGATGGTGAGCGGTGGCGGTCCGTCGCCGAGAGCACCATCCGCGACACGCAGCGCAAGATCGAAGGGGTGCTGCGGCTCGACTATGACACGTTCGTCAACTCGGCATTTCTCCGCCAGGGCCGGGCCGACGAGTTCACCGTCAAGACCCCCGCCGAACGAAAGCGGGTGCTGGCCGAGATCCTGGGGCTTGATGTCTGGGAGAGCTATGAGGAGCGGGCGAAGGAGAGGCAGCGGGCCCTCCAGGAGGAGATTCGCACCCTCGACCTTCGTCTGGAAGAGATCGAGGCGGAGTTGGCCCACCGCTCTGAGTATGAGGCTCAACTGCGCGAAGCGCAGGCCGAGGTGGTCGAGCTGAGCGGTAGCTTGCAAGAGCTCCAGGCGCAGTGGCAAGAGATCGAGGCGGCCCGCACCTCGTTGCGTCACGTGCGCGAGCAGGCGGCGGGGCTGGACGAGCGCATCGGTCAGGCCCGGCGGGAGCGGGAGGCGCTGGCCCAGGAACGGCGGGAGCGAGAGGCCCGGCTGGCCGAGTTGCGGGAACTGGTCGCTCAAGCTGCCGAGATCGAGGCTGGGTTCGCTGCCTATCAGGCGGCCCAAGAGCGGGAGCGGGCGCTGGGGGAAAAGCTGACGGCGCTGACCGGACTGAACGAGCGGCGCGCGCGGCTGGAGGCCGAGATCACCGAGGCCCGCCACGGCCTCGAAACCCGGCGGGATGTGCTGGCCCAACAGGTAGCCGAGTTGGAGTCCCGCCTAGCCAGCCCCGAGCTGCTGCAACGGCACGAGGAGGTCAAGGCAGAGGTAGCTGCTCTGATCCAATTGCGGGAGGGATATGAGAGGGCACGAGCCGACCTGGCCCGGCTGACCGAGGAGCGGGCGGCCCGCCAGGCGGAGAACAAGGGGCTAAAACCAGAGATGGACGCGCTCAAGGAGCGTATCGACCTGCTGGAGCAGGCAAGCGCCAACTGCCCTCTCTGTGGACAGCCTCTTGAGGATGTGGACCGGTTGCGGCTGGTGGAGGAGCTGAAAGAGCAGGGGAAGCAAAAGGGGGATGCCTACCGGGCCAACCGCGCCCGCCTGAAGGGGATCGCGGCCGAGGTAAAGGCGCTGGAGGAGCAGATCGAACGGGACGCAAAGCAAATCCAGGGGTTGGCAGCGCTGGAACAGGAGGCGGCCACGCTGGCGGAGCGGGTCCGCGCGGGAGAGGAGGCAGCGCGGGGCCTGGCGTCTATCCGGCAGCAGTTGGGGCAGCTTGAGGCCGAACTGGAGGCGGGGTCCTACGCCGCCGCAGCACAGCAGGCGTTGGCCGCGGTGCTGGCTCAGGCGGCCGAGTTGGGATACGATGCCGAGGCCCACGCCGCAGCCCGCCGGGCTGTCACGGAGGGAGAGGTTTTCGCCGCGCGCAAGCTCCACCTCGACACAGCCCGGACGGGGATAGAACAGGAGGAGGCGGCCCTGGCCCGCGTCGAGGAGGCCGACCGGCGATGGCGAGAGCAGGAGGAGGCCGATCACGCCCGTCAGGCCGAGTTGGAAAGGAGAGTGGCTGGGCTGGAGGCGCAATTGGTAGACGCAGCCGCTGTTGAGGAGGAGCTAAACCGCGTGCGTCTGGCCGAGGCGGAGGCCCGTCAACGGCTTGGGGCGGCCCAGCAGCGGTTGGCCGCCTGCGATTCCCTGGCCCAGCAGCGGGAGAGCCGGGGAAAACGCCGGGAGGAATTGGCTCACCAGGAATCCCTGTACAGCGAACTGCGAGCCGCCTTTGGTGTGCGCGGGGTGCCGGCGATGATCATTGAGGCCGCTGTGCCCGAGATCGAGGCCGAGGCCAACCGGCTTCTCAGCCGGATGACTGGCGGCCGGATGCACGTGCGTCTGGAGACCCAGCGGGAGACCAAGACGACGAAGGAGGTGCGGGAGACGCTGGACATCCGCATAATGGACGAGTTGGGGGAGCGGCCCTATGAGAATTATTCCGGAGGAGAGCAGTACCGGGTCAACTTTGCCCTGCGCATAGCCCTCTCCCGCCTGCTCGCGCGCAGGGCCGGGGCGCAACTGGAGACACTGATCATCGACGAGGGGTTTGGGACTCAGGACGCGCAGGGACGAGAGCGGCTGGTGGAGACGATCCGTGCCATTCAGGACGAGTTTGCCCGCGTCCTGGTCATCACGCACATTGAGGAGATGCGCGGTGCTTTCCCAGTGCAGATCGAGATCACCAAGACTCCCCAGGGCTCGGAGGTGGTTATCTTGTAGCGCTGGCCCGCCGCGCCTGGTAGGCGGCCTGAAAGCTGTCCAGTTGCTGGGAGAGGGAAAGCCAATCCTCCACCAGGAGCACAAAGCCGGTCCCCCCCGGCCAAAAGAGGTAGCGGTTGAACCAGAGGCGGAGCCAGCGTTCGCTAACTGGGAACCCGTTGAGTTCCAGGATCACCGCCGTCTTGGCCCAGTACCTGATCGGCCAGGTGCGGCGGGCCGCCTTCTCCCGCGTTGGATCAAAGATATGGTTCAACTGCGTCGGCCGGGTGGACGCGACGCGGCGGTAGGAGATTATCAGGGGATAGACAGGGGTCTGGATGCGAATCTTGGTGGGGAAGCATTGGACGTAGGCCATCTTGCGGGCGGCCAGCCCATAGAGAAAGATCACCCCGCCAGCGAGGACCGGGAAGAGGGCCAGGTGACGCATCGGGGTGGGCCCCAGGAGTCGCGGCGAGAGCAGCCACAGCACAATCGACGCTGCGGCCAGAAGCAGCCCCAGCCAGGTCCAGCGCCGACCGATCTGGGCATAGATCAGCAGAGGAAATCGTTTGCTTCGTTTCTTTCTCGCCATTTTTCGTCTCCCGGGCCGTGGTGAGCCTATGATAGCAGAAAATGTGCCGGAAGGAAAGTGAGGGGCATGGATGTTGAACCAAGCTCCTCTTGAGGTCCACCTTGCTCTCCCTGCCGATGCGCCGCTCATCCGTAGCCTCCTGGAGCACACGCCCCGTCCCGCCGTCCGCGCCTGGCCGTGGGAGGTGTACCTGGGGCAGGAGACCTTTCTGATCGCTTGCTCCCGTGGGCGGGCGGTGGGTGCGTTGCTGGCCTGCACCGACGCTGGGCCGGTGGCCTGGGTGCGATTGGGGGTGTTGGGGCGTGGGGTTGGTGTGGGGGAGTGGCTCGATGGGAGTTTGCCGTTGCTCTCGCACCCGCTGCGCCGGGCGGGGGCCCGGATGTTGGCTTGGATGGACGTGGGGCACTGGATTGGCCCAGCTCTCGAGGCGCGCGGGTTCCGCCCTCTGGCTAGGCTGGTGACGATGGTCAAAGAGATCCACCGTCTGTCGTCGTTTGTGGATGGGGTAGCCCGCCTGCGGCCGGCGATTATCGATGATGTCGCGGCGCTGGTGCGGGTGGACCACGGGGCCTTTACACCTCCCTGGTGGCTCGGCGGCGAGACGCTGGGGCGAATGGTGGAGGGGGCCTCGTGCTTTCTGGTGGCAGAGTGGGATGGTCGTTGCGTGGGGTACGTGGAGGGGCGGCTGACGGAAGTGGGCGCCCACATCGGCCGGCTGGCAGTCGCCCCGCGCTTCCAGGGACGGGGGATTGGCTCTCTTCTTCTCTCTGGCGCGCTCTCGCGGTTGTGGGAGGCCGGCGCCAGGCGTGTAACATTGAACACGCAGGAGCAGAACCGCGCTTCGCAGAGGCTTTATATCCGTTTTGGCTTTCATCCGGTTGGTCGCAGGGTGACGGCGTGGGGGCGGAGGGTCTAGCGCCTCCGCGCTTGACGTCGTCCGCATGTCTGCTAGAATCACCCTGTGGTGAATCACAGGATTGTGATCTGGAGAGCATGGTCAACCTGACATCGAACGCTCGCGCGCCTCTCTTCTTCCGCTCGGCACCCTTCCTGGCGGCGCGGCTGGCGTTGGGAGCGCTCTTGCTCGCCCTGGTCGCGTGTAGCCCCCGGCAGCCTGTGTCGGGAACCACTACGTCCCCGGCCGGTGAGGTTATAGAAAACAAGGGCTCCGACACGCTGGTCAATTTGGCCCTGGCCTGGGCTGAGGCATATGTGGGGATGCACCCCGATGTGCGCATCTCGGTCACCGGCGGCGGGTCGGGCACAGGGATCGCCGCCATGATCAATGGCACCGCCGACATCGCCAACGCCTCGCGGGCGATGAAGGCGGAGGAGATCGCCGCCGCGGAGGCGAATGGCATCACCCCGGTCGAGTTCGTGGTCGCCCGTGACGCCATCGCCATCGTTGTCCATCCCTCCAACCCGGTTGACCGTCTCACTTTGCAGCAGCTTGCGGATATTTACACCGGGCGGATCACCAACTGGAGCCAGGTCGGCGGGGAGGACCGACCTATCGTGCTTCTCTCGCGCGAGTCGAACTCGGGCACTTATGTTTACTTCCTGGAGCACGTGGTCCGGTTGGGCGATGAGGAAAGCGACCTGCTTTTCTCCCCCGAGACGTTGCTGATGCCCTCTTCTGAAGGCATCAGCGCCGAGGTGCGGCAGAATCCCAACAGCATCGGCTACGACGGCCTGGGGTACGTCACCGCTGATCAGAAGGTGATCGCCGTGGCGCGGGACGCCAGCGGTCCCTATGTCCTGCCCTCGGTCGACACGGTCAACGATGGCTCCTATCCCATCTCCCGTCCTCTCTTTATGTACACCGCGGGCGAACCGGCGGGGGCTATCAAAGATTATCTGGACTGGATACTGGGCGAGGGACAGGCCCTGGTGCCGGAGCTGGGGTTCGTGCCGCTGCAATCCGCTGAAATCCGCTGAGATACGCTTACCATGGACGAAAAACCACACTGGATCGAATTTCTTATCGAAACCCTCATCCGCGTGCTGGGTTTTTCCAGCATAGGCCTTGTGCTCTTGATCTTTGTGTTCCTGCTGCGAGAGGGGCTGCCGGTCTTTTTCCATGTTCCCCCCGACAACCTGTTCAGCACCCGCTGGTATCCCACGTTCGACCTGTTCGGCACGCTGCCGCTGATCCTGGGCTCGATACTGGTCACCGTGACAGCCATTTCCATTGCCCTGCCTCTGGGTGTGGCTACGGCCGTCTTTGTGCGCGAGGTCGCGCCCGGTTGGGCGCGGGAAATTCTCAAACCACTGATCGAGGTGCTGGCGGGCATTCCTTCTGTAGTGCTGGGTTTCTTTGG
>JAOZPF010000277.1 GCA_029932895.1 Anaerolineae bacterium
AACTCCCCTTCCAGTTATTCCGCCAGTTCGGGGGCAACTTCTACGTCAACGTCATGGAGTCTTTCTTCTCGCTGGTCTCCGGTCTGCTGCGGTGACGTAGGGCAGGAGGGGATTTCAGGAGCGACGTCCTTGAGGAGGGCGTCGCTCCTTGCGTGTTAATGGCTGCACGGTGTCAGCGGCAGGTGGACTCGCTACCCGGCGAAAATCGCCAGGGCGTCGTCGCGCTGACTGGACACGTACACCGGCGGTCAGTCCACCTGCCAGACGTGGACCACCGTCTCTCCCCAGGGGCCGGCTTCCCGCTCGGTCACGTACAGGAGGCCTCTGTCCGCATCGTAGGCTGCGGCTCCCAGCACGCCACATTCCGGATCCAGCACCTCGCTTGTCGGCCTGTAGACCTGATAGGGCACCACTTCCCACGGCTGCCGGGTCCCGGCGACCACCTCCGTCAACTCTTGTGGGTCGTAGAAGAGGATCTGAGGCTCATACGGATAGGCGTGATACCCCTTGTACGGATCGCAGGGGTCTGCACCGCACGTTTCTCCCGGGGTTCCGTAGCAGTTGTCCCCCAACCCTTTTCTTCCGACGATGAGGATGCCCCTTTTGTTTGAAGTCTGTACCCAGGCCCCGCCACCCCAGTCGTCGGCGGGCCGGTAGTTGGGAAAGTAACATTCGTTGGGATCGTCGAGACAGCCGGGGTAGATCTCGGGATAGTAGAGCAGGGCCAGGGCATCCAGGTTCTGCCCGGAGGCGGGGGGATTGCCGTCCTCCCAGGGGGCGAGGGCGTACAGCGTCGGTCCCTGGGAACCGCCAAAGGCTCCGGCCTGGCGATGGTTGCCGGCGATGAGCCACTTCCCTTCGAGGTATTGGCTGGCAAAGCCCTCAGGGGCTTTGAAGAGATAGTCGCAGGTTTTGGCATTGTGGAAGAGGTTGCCATCCGAGGGACGGTCTCCGATGTGCCACACCCCCTGAGCGCTGCTCATGTCAAGGTCGCTCCATCCCAGGGAATCCTGATCGTAACCGGCGGTGTTGTACCAGTCGCGCAGGTTCCAGGCGATCTTGTCCACGTTGGGCAGGTACTCCAGACCGTCTACCTCCCGATAGATGCAGTCGGCGTTGTAGGTGCAGTTGTCTTTCCAGCCGCCGGTGATGTCTGTCAGAGGGCGGAGCACGGTAGCTTGGGGCAGGTCATCAAAGTTGTCGGAGACGACCGGGGCGGGGATGGCGATCTCGCCGACCAGATCGTCCCACGTATGGGCCGCGACGTAGAGGGAGCCGGGATAGCCGTCGGCCGGGCCGGTGGGATCGCCGTCGGGGTAATAGGCCAGGGCATGACCGCTGTAGGCCCAGTCGTCGGGGGCGGGATAGGCAAAAGCGCCCAGGTAGGTCAGGTCGGCGGGCTGCAAGGGCACGCCGCTGGCTGAATAGCCATTCATCGTCAACGGCAGATAGATGGTGGGGGTGAGTGGGGTTGTATCCTGGATCGTGGCGAGACGGGTGGGCAGTGGCTGGGCGACAGCCGGTCGGGTGGGTGAGGGTGAAAGCCAGATACACGCCACTGCGATCAACGACAGGCCCAGGGCGGTAACAGCAACCAACGAAAGCTTTTTCATGCAGAGTTTCTCCTCACGGGAACTGGCGCAGCACCAGCGGCAAATAGTTTTTGTAGCAGGTGGGGCAGGGGGCCAGGTGCAGGCTGAACTCACTGGACCAGAACCCGCCCCTGGAGCCGTTCAGCGTGTAGAACTGGTCCTGCCAGGCGTCTCCCTCCAGGCGGTAGAGCCCGTCAGGAATCGCCGGGCCATACGCAAAGTTGCTCATGCCCTGGCGAATGTAGGCCGAGGCCGGCAACAGGGTGCCGTCTTGCGCCACGCCGTTGGCGATCCACAGTTCGTAGCCGTCGGCGGTGATCTGCCAGCCGTCGGCCATGCCCCACCACGGCTCCGGCAGCGTGCCCAGGTCGGCCCCTGCCGCGCGGAAGGAGCCGGTCTTCAGATCGTAGCACTGCGTCGTGTCGTTGACCTGGTGATTGTGGTCTACGCCACCGGCCACGCAGATGGCACCCTCGTCGCCCACCCAGGGCACGTACCACGAGGCGTGAAAGCCAAACCAGACGCTGGCGCTGAAATTGCCGACGTAGCTGGCCGTGTTGTCTCCGGGGTTATACCGCCACAGGTCCCTCGTCCTGCCGCCGCCTTCTTGGGTGGAACCGCCGGACAGGTAGCACACGTTGTCGCCGGTATGCTGGAGCATAGAGACGATGTCCTGGCCCCAGCGGCCCTCCGCCGGGTAGCCCGGGGAAGGCACCGGCTCGGTGTACCAGGCTCGGTCGGTGATGTTCCAAATCTGCAACGTGCCGGTGACGATGGTATCGGGAAAGAGGACGATGATCTCGTCGCCGTCGCCGTTGAGGCCGTAGCAGCCGTCCATCGGGTATTCGATCACGGGCGTGAGCGGGTTGGTGTAGGTGATCCACATGCCGGTGGAGGGGTCGTAGCGCTGGGCGGCCCCACCGGAGCCGTAGCCCCCCACAGACCACAGGCCGCCATCGGCATAAGAGGCCCAGATCACGGCGTTATCCATCGCCTGGACGGGGCTGTCGTCGAGGCGGCGCCAGCCGCTATTCTCGGTGATGGTCTGGGTGATGATCGAGCTGTCGGAGTAACCATTTCCTCTGACCGTCAGGCTGGCGGTGATCTGCTCGCCGGGCTCCAGGCACAGATCGGGCTTGAGCGCGGTGAGGAAGGTGATGATCTCGCTTGCCTGGATGCTGGACGGGTTGTAGCCAGCAAAGTCTGCCTGGGGTGCGTCGTAGGTGAAATCGAGGGCAACGTGCCCACCGCTATAGTTCTCCAGCTTGAACTCGATTGTCTGAGTGAGGCCGTTGCAGCCCTCGATGGAGACCTGGGCGGGGGTGAGCCTCAGCGGTGTGCAGGCTTCGATCTCGATGGAACCGTTGTCACTGCCGCCGTCATCGCCATGCAGCACCCAAGGGATGTAGCGGTCTCCTGTGTAGCCAGTCGGCACGGTGACGTCCACGCAGGCCATCCAACTGGCTCCGGAACTGATCTCGCCTATGCCATCGCTGTCGCTGTCGGCGTAGACCACCTGGTTTCCGGAGGGCGTGCAACTCATGTTGACCGGATTCCCGATAGAGTCGGAGGCATCCTGGTAACCGCAGGCGGAGACGTTCCACGGGCCAAGGCTGGGAGAGGGGTCGTCTGGAAAGGTCAAAGTGACGCTGTCCAACCACTCCCAATCGGTCGAGCCGTTGTAGACGGTGAAGCACAGCGTCTGCGTCTGGCTCTCCTGGTAGCACGCTTCCGTCTCCACGCTGGAGCCGGAGATACTGAGGATACCCGCGTCGGCCGCGGAGGTGGAAAACGCGGTCAGGCTCAGCGGGGGAGGCCGGCTTTGACCGGTGTCCAGCGCGGCATCGGGTGTCGGGTCTGGTACATCGTCGGGGGATTGGGCCAGCCCTCCTTTGGTGACGAACAGGAGGCCCGCCACCAGAGCCAGGCCCGCTACGAAGGAAATGAGCAGATGTCTGGTTTTCATCGTTTGTTACTCCTTTCGGTAAATCGGTGATTGATCTTGTAGATCACAATCCCGGCAAGGCGGCTTTGTGGGG
>JAOZPF010000278.1 GCA_029932895.1 Anaerolineae bacterium
GGGGGGGGGGGGGGCCGGGGGGGGGGCCGGGACCAGTTCCCCCTGAATCAGTGGCTGGATGGCTCCTTCTGGGCATGGCTCGATGCAGGCTCCACAACCGGTACATGCCGTCTCGTCCACACGGGCCTTGCCCTCCGCCAGGGTGATGGCCCCGGTGGGGCACAGCGGGACGCACACGCCGCAGCCCGTGCAACGAACCGCGTCCACCCACACTTTTTGTGTATCCATCATTCCTCCTCCACGACCAACGCCATCCCGATGAACCCTCCCCATGGTAAGCACGTCTGCGCCCACGGCCACCAGCGTGGGAAGAGGGTCGTACGCCATACGATGTGCGCCCGTCCACCGGCGACCGAGCGCAGCAGCCGTTTCAGTTCGCCTATGCCGTAGAAGTGGGCCGCGTCGTAGACGGTGCGACGGAGAAACCCCGCCACCCGCCGTTGCAGGCCGAGCGCGCTCCAGCGGTTGAGCACGCCCAGAACCAATCCGCGCCGGGCTACCCGCAGCGATTCTGCCAGCGCTTCCCAGGGCCGTTCCAGAAACTCGAGCGCAGTGACCAGCACCGTCAGGTCGAACGAGCCGTCGGCGAAAGGGAGGCGGTGGGCATCGCCCTGCACCAGAGAAACAACGTCCAACACCTGCGCCTGTGCCAACATCGCCGCCGAGCGGTCCAATCCCACCACCGTTACTCCCCGCGTGCTCAACCAACGGCCAAAGTGGCCCGTGCCGCAGCCGACCTCCAACGCGCGGGTCGGGTGCGGAAAGCGCTGGAGCAGCCAACCCAGGACGGCCTTCTCCAGCCTGTCGGCCCGCTGTCCTGCCGCTGTCTCATACCAGGACTCGTAGTGCGCAACGTCAAAGCTCAAATCCCTCACCTCTCCTCTGGCGACGGGCAGGCATTGGAGAGCGTGACCACCATCACCGCGTCTCCGCGCTCTGAGGCCGCGTGGAACGCCTCCCGCAGAGCACCGAAAACCGCCTGCTCCTCCCCCCACACCAGGGTACTCATCGCGCCGAGATGGGTCCCGAGGCCACGCTCGCGAAAGAGCCGCACCACCTCGCGGACGGCCGGCCCCAGCGAGACTTGCCGCAGCGGGTAGAGGCTGACCTGTGCCGTGATTTCATTCATCTCCCGTCTACCCTCCCCGGTGGAGTTTGCGTATGTAGAACCTGTATCCACCATATTGCGTCTCGACCAACTGACCGCGCGCGACCAGCCCACGCACGATCGACCGGTCCGCCCCGGCCCGCGCCAGGAACTCGTCCACCGCCTCCTCCCGCATCGGGTGGACGGAGGTGATGCTCAACAGATCATCTTCCACGTTACCGGTAAAGGCGAACTCGTTCCCCTCGTAGCCGATCAGGTACTCGGCCCGCGTCACGCTTCCGCTAAAAATCTGGTGGGCGCGGACGATCGTGCCCTCGTCGGGCGGGCGTACCCACTCCTCGGCCGGCGGCCTGGTGGGGATGGAGAGATAGGCCACGGCTGGCCGCAAGCGGCCCAAAAAACCGGCCACCTCGCTCAGCAGCGCATCGTCGTCATTGACCCCCGCGACGAGCATCGTCTCCGTCACCAGTTCCCCGGTGTAGACGGACGCGAATTCGAGCAGCCCGTCCAGAATCGCATCCAGTTTCAGCGAACCGTGAGGCCGGTCCACCTTGCGCCAGACCTCCTCCCGCGTGGCATCCACCTTGACCGAGACCCAATCCGCCTGCGCCAGCGCCGCCCGCACGTCGGTGTGCCAGACGAGCGAGCTGTTGGTGATGACGGCGATCTTGACCCCCAACGGGCGCAGCAGCGCGATCTCGCGCCCCAGGTTAACGTCCAGCGTCGGCTCGCCGTCGGGCACAAAGGTGAGATAATCAATCGATTCCCCGGCCGCCCGCGCCTGGGTGACCTTTTCCCCGACGGCCCGCGCGACCTGCTCCGGCTCGTAGAACGGTTGCCGCTCCACCTGCATCTTGATGGTGCGCCCCAACTGGCAGTAGACGCAGGAATAGGTGCAGATTTTGGGCGGGATGTTGTTGACCCCCAAACTGCGCCCCAGCCTCCTGGATGGAACTGGCCCAAAAGCAATCATGGTTCGACCTCTCCTCGTCTAACGAAAGAACGCCGCATCCCCCACGTGAAACCCAAAAGCGTCACGGGCTTTGGCGACGCAGCAAGGGTGCATAGGCGGCAACTCGTCCGTGGGGCCAAAGTAGCGATACCCCAAAATCTCGTCCATGTCCGGCTCCGGCCGCCCTCCCACCACGCGACACTCGAAAAAGTTGATCACCGGCTGCACCCGGTCGCCGTTGGGGTAAGAGATGGCGTACTCTGGGCCGGAATAGACGCCGATCAGCGCGACCGGCTCGACCTCCAGACCGATCTCTTCGCGCACCTCCCGCACCACCGTCTCGGCGGCCCGCTCCCCCGGGTCCATCGCGCCGCCGGGAAAGCTCCACAGGTCATCCCCGTCTCCGCGCCGCAGGAGCAGGATGCGCCCCGCCCCATCCCTGATGCAGGCCGCCGCAGCGGGGGAGAGCAACAGATCGTGCCCCACGCACTCGCGCAGGCGGGCAAAGTAACCACTCATTCCCATCGCGCCCCCCTATCCTCCCCGCCCGACGGTGGGGATGACCTGGGGCCGTTCGCCCCGCCGGCGTCGCTCCACCAGAGCGTATACCTCGTCGAACGTTTCGGCCAGCCCGACCATCGAGTCGGAGAGCGAAGCGACGTCGGTC
The DNA here is from genome assembly GCA_029932895.1 of Anaerolineae bacterium. Classification (GTDB taxonomy): domain Bacteria; phylum Chloroflexota; class Anaerolineae; order B4-G1; family DUEL01; genus JAOZPF01. The sequence continues at coordinate 2,728 of JAOZPF010000278.1, forward strand.
AACACCGGCTGGAACCGGGAGTTGTCCCTCATCCGCACGAAATTGGGGCTGCCCCGCCGGCCCAGGACGACGTCACAATCCGCAAATATATCAGAGGCCACCGCCAGTTTTTTGGGATCACCGTGCACGCCCTCTTCCTCTTGGGGCGAGGTGTTGGCCCTCTTCTCCACCAGGAGCGATCTGCCGTCCTCGAAGAGATCGAAAATGTAAAAGTCCTGCGCCGTACCCATGTGGTCCGGTATGATATTTGCGCCGTCGTTCGAGCCGGCGACAATTCTCAGTTTTCTCACATTTCCTCTCTCTTATATCGTCCGTCCGGCCTCGAACCCCTCGTAGATGGCTTCCAGCGCCTCGCGCGGTTCCAGGCAGTCGCCAACCACATAGACCCCCGGCCGGTTCGCCAGACCACCGGTCAGCGATTGGTCGGCTCGCAACCCCATGGCGATGATCACCGTCTCGGCCTGGAAGCGCAGTTCTGGCGCATCATCCTGCTGGGGCCAGGGCCGGGCGACGACGGTGGTCTGCCCCTGCTCGTCGGTCTCGAAGCGGACCACTTCCACGCCGGTGCGCACGTCCACCCCCGTGTCATCCAAATGTCGCAGGAGGAGCGTCCGGGCCAACGGATCCAGTTTTTTACCGATTTCGGGCCGGCGCTTGACCACGGTGCACTGCACGCCGCGCCGGGCCAGATACTCGGCCGTCTCCATCCCCGTCGTTCCCGCGCCGACGATGAAAGCGGTGTCTGTGGTCACTTTTACCTTGCCGTCGAGCAAATCGTAAGCCGTCATCCAGTTGGTTTCTTCCAGGCCGGGGAAGGGGGGCACGATCGGTCGAGCGCCGGTCGCCACCACGACCGCGTCTGGGGCCTCGGCCTCCACCAGTTCC
>JAOZPF010000279.1:0-663 GCA_029932895.1 Anaerolineae bacterium
CAACCTGCTTCTCTTCCTTCTCCTCCCCGGGCCCTTTTTCCAGGCCGCGCTTGACCTTGACCGTGGTATTTCCCTGCGCGACTTTACCGCTGCTGAGACGTGGGTTGCCAGTGTGCACGAGCGGTTCGACGGGCGTGGAGAGGGGGCGGTGCTGGTTTCCGATTGGGAGCACCTGACCCCCCTCTGGGTCCATGCCTATACCCAGGGGGAGAGGGTGGATGAGGCGGACCTGAAGCTGGTCTATGCCGCCACCAGCAAGCCCTGGTCGGCGTGGGTCTGGGAGAACATCGAGGTGGGGCCGATCTACCTGCCCGATCGTCGTGCGGCGGTGCGGAATGAGGGCTTCCGCCTGCTGCCGGAGGGGGCTCTTTACCGGGTCGTCGCCCCGCCGGTGATGGATGCCGTTCCCGCCCATCCGTTGGATGTGTGGGCCGACGGGCGCGTGCACATCCTGGGGTACGACCTGCCGACGACTGCTGTGCGCGCTGGAGAGCCACTCTCGTTGACCCTCTACCAGAGCGTGGAGGAGCCGCTGGACGGGGTCTGGATGCCGTATGCTCAGTTGGGACCGGTGGAGGATCGTTGGACCACCGACAGCCGTCTGCTCACCACCCAGTGGGGGCCGGACGAGGTGGTGGTAGAGCGGTACCAAGTGCTCGTGCC
>JAOZPF010000279.1:673-3611 GCA_029932895.1 Anaerolineae bacterium
CTCGTGCCGTTCGGTCTGGAGCCGGGGGAGTACCCGTTGCGGTTGGGCTATGCCGACCTGACCGGTGGGCGGGATACGCTGCCCCTTTCCGGCGGCGGGGCCACGGTGGAGTTGGCGACCATCACCGTCACGCCGAACCGCGACGGCCCGTCTCCACGGGTGCTTGGCGGGGTGGTGGCTAACCTGGGCAACCAGGTGGCGCTGGCGGAGGCGCGGGCGCGGGCCGGCTGGCAGGTGCGCCGGGCGGGGTGGGAGGAACCGTTGCTCGTGCGGGCGGGCGGCACGCTGCACCTCACCCTCGTCTGGCGGGCCCTGGCCTCTCCCCGCGACAGCGTCACCGTCTTTATCCACCTCATCGACGGCGCGGGCCGCCCCGTCGTCGGCCATGACTATACGCCGCTGGGCGGCTCCGCCCCCACCTATCTCTGGTTCCCAAAATGGCTGCCGGGACAGGTCTACGCTGACCCCTATCGGCTGGCGTTGCCGGCCGACCTGCCACCGGGCGATTACTGGCTGGAAGTGGGGATGTATGGGATGACTTCCCTTCAGCGTCTACCTGTGGTAGACTTGGCGGGGAGCCTGGCTGGCGACCGGGTGATCCTGGGGCCGGTGCGGGTGGAGGCGCATGATTGAGAGGTGCGCCAGAGTGCGGCCCAACAGGGAGGGAAGCGATGGAAACGACACAGCTTGTTTGGATCATTGCCGTGACCGTGTTGACCCTGCTCAACATCGTCTGGCAGTTCGATCTACAGACCCGTATGCGCCGCCTGCAGGAGCGGCACAACCGGTTGTTCAGCGGCGACGAAGGGACTGGCCTGCAGATGGGCCTCGATGCGCTGATGGACCGCCTCGAGAGGATGCAGGGCCGCCTTGACCAGATGGGCGACCTGACCCAGCAACTGGAGGCCGTTGTTGGTCACTCGGTGCAGGGCTTTGGCATGGTGCGCTTCCGTGCCTTCCAGGACACTGGCGGCGATCAGAGCTTTGCCCTGGTGCTGGTGGACGGTGCGGGGAACGGGATGGCTCTCTCGGCGCTTCACTCGCGGGAGGGCGTGCGCGTCTATGGCAAGCCGCTGGCAGCATGGACCTCGGTCTATAACCTCAGCGACGAGGAGAAGCTGGCACTCCAGCAGGCACGCGAGATGGTCGAGGGCAGTTGACAAAAGCGGCCGCCCGGATTATCATTTCGGGCGTGTTCTCTGTGGCTCTGAGCGCAATATAGATATCGCAAGGAGGAAAATCGTGTTTGGCAGAGAGAAAAAACCAGAGGGACAACCGCTGTCCGCCTCCCCCCGCGCCGTTCCCTCGCCGGGGTTGGAGACTACGATTGGTCCCAATGCTCATTTCAAGGGCGAGATCGTCTCCGAGGGTGGTGTCCGTGTCGAGGGTATTTTCGAGGGCAACATCGAGACGACCGGCAACCTGGTTATTGCCGAATCGGCCAAAGTGATCGCCGATGTCAAGGCCAATAATATCTCCATCTCTGGCGCGATCAAGGGGGATATCTCGGGCAATCGCGTCGAGATTCTGAGCACCGGACGGGTGTGGGGCGATCTGACCATCAACTCGCTGCTGCTCAACGAGGGGGCCTACCTGCGCGGTCACACGACCATGCACGCCGACATCGAGCCGCCGCAGCTCGAGCCGCCCAAGCCCAGCTCCGATAGCACCGGTACCGAGCCGGGGACGATTGTGGACGTTGAGCCCGTGTCCCCGCCAGGCGATACCACTCCCCACAGCTTCTAGCATTAACCCGCCAAGCGCCCGGCCGACGAGGCCGGGCGCTTCTTGTCCCCCGCAGACGATACCGTTATTTTGCTCTTTTCGCCTGGCAAAGAAAGAAAACGCTCAATATCGCTCGGAAACGCTTGACTTGGACCGCATTTTGTGGTAAGATGGTTACATTGGGAGGAGGTGCCAGTTCTGGTGGTGGGTATGGAGAGCGGGATGGTGACGGCGCGACGGCGGGCCGAGATTGTGCGCTTGCTGGCTCAAGAGGGAATGGTAGAGACAGCCAGTCTGGTGGCTCGTTTCGGCGTCTCGCCTCCCACGATCCGCCGGGACCTGGGGTGGCTGGTCTCGCAGGGGTTGGCGCGCCGGGTGCGTGGCGGCGCCCTGTCCACCAGCCATAGCGCTCTCCCTTTAGGCGCGGTGCCGACCCGTATCGGGCGCGCCGCGGCGGGCCTGGTGCAGGATGGGGAGACGGTGTTCATCGGCCCAGGGCGGTTGGCCCAGGCGGCGGCGCGGGCGCTGGCGGGCCGGGAACGGCTCACCGTGGTCACCAATGGGCTGGCGGTGGCCCGCGACGTGACTGAGCAGACCTCCCACGCCCTTATCCTCACCGGCGGGCAGGTGGAGCGCGGCAACCAGGGGCTGGTCGGCTACCTGGCCCAGGCGGCGCTGACAGACCTGCGCGCCGACCGGGTGCTACTGGAGCTGAACGGCGCGAGCGCTGTCGGGGGGCTGACGGACGACAGCCTGGCCCAGGCGGAGCTGGCGCGACAGTTGATTGGCCTGGGAGGGCAGGTGGTTGTGCTGGTCCTCCCCGAGCGTGTGGGCTGTGTGGCTGCTGCCTATATCGGCCCCGCGACAGATGCTGATGTGATCGTCACCGCCCGTGAGGCGGATTCCGCCCCCCTGTGGGACCTGACCGAGACGGGGGTGCAAGTGCTGCTGGCTTAAAGACAAGATCAAGGAGGAAATGTATGGCTAGTGTGACGTACGATCACGTAACCAAGCGATTCGGAGATGTGGTGGCGGTCCGCGATCTCAACATCAAAATCGAGGACAAAGAGTTTTTGGTCTTTGTCGGCCCCTCCGGCTGTGGCAAGTCGACCAGCCTGCGGCTGCTGGCTGGCCTGGAGGAGATCACCGAGGGGGATATCTACATCGGCGACCGACTGGTCAATGATGTGCAACCCAAGGATCGGGACATCGC
>JAOZPF010000280.1 GCA_029932895.1 Anaerolineae bacterium
AGGATTTCTCTTTGCTCTCCCCCCCTTGTCCGCACCCTCGCCCGGCGTTGGGTGTTGTTCTTATTGTGAACCTGGCCTGATAGGAGGTGGCGAATGGGCGTTCCGCGGATCGCGGTTGTCACGGACAGTACGGCTTATCTCCCCCCAGAGATGCAGGAACGATTCGATATCTCGGTCATTCCACTGCATCTCGTGTGGGAAGGGGAGACGATGCGCGATGGAGTTGATATTGGGCCGACGGCCTTTTACGAACGTCTTCAGGCGGCCCAGGTGCTCCCCACAACTTCCCAACCTTCGGCGGGGGAGTTTGTCGACTTTTTCCAGCGGGTGGCAGAGCAGAAGAACGTGGATGCAATATTGGGCGTTTTCATCTCCTCCGACTTGAGCGGCACCGTTGCCTCTGCTGAGGCAGCCAAGGGGCTGATCGACAATCTGCACATTGAGGTCGTTGACTCTCGCTCCACTTCGTGGGGCCTGGGGTTCCAGGTGATGGCGGCGGCAGAGGCGGTGCAGGCTGGAGGGTCGCTGGAGTCCGCTCTGGCAGCAGCGCGCGAGGTCCAGTATCGGGTGCAGGTTCTTTTTGTCGTCGACACCCTCGAGTTTCTGCACCGTGGGGGCCGGATTGGCGGAGCGCAGCGGTTGCTGGGAACGGTGCTTAGGATCAAGCCGCTCCTCGAGTTGGAGGACGGCAAAATCGAGGCTCTGGATCAGGTGCGGACCAAAAAGAAGGCGCTGGCTAGGTTGCTGGATGTGGCACTGGAGCGCAAAGGGGCTGCTCCGGTGGCCCGTGCAGGAGTGATTCACGCCAATGCACCGGAGGAATGTGGGCTGTTGCAGGAGAAGGTCAAGGGCCTGTTTGGGCTTGATGAGGTCTATGTGAGCGCTGTAAGTCCGGTCATTGGCACGCATGTCGGGCCGGGGACACTGGGGTTGGCTTTTTACACACAATAAACGGATACCTTTGGTGTTGAAAAGAGGCGCGCGGGTCGCGCCTCTTTTCTTGCCTCTTTCCCAACTGCTGCTATAATCCCCGTGGTATGGATGAGCGCATTACTTCTCCGAAACTGCAACCAGACGAAGTGCAGCTAGACCGGGCGCTGCGTCCCCAGCGGCTTTCTGACCTGATTGGCCAGGACAAGGTGCGGGAGAATCTCTCGATCTTGATCGAGGCTGCCCAGAAGCGAGGCGACGCTCTCGACCATGTTCTGCTCTATGGCCCCCCGGGGCTGGGGAAAACGACCCTGGCTCATATCATCGCTCACGAAATGGGGGTCCCTCTGCGGGCGACGGCAGGGCCGGCGATCGAGCGGGCTGGTGACCTGGCGGCGATTCTGAGCAACCTGCACGAGAAGGAGGTCCTTTTCGTCGACGAGGTCCATCGGCTGGGGCGAGCGGTGGAAGAGATCCTCTATCCGGCCATGGAGGACTATATGCTTGACCTGGTGGTCGGTAAAGGCCCCAGTGCCCGCTCGATCCGCCTCAAGCTGCCCCGTTTCACCATCGTCGGTGCGACGACGCGGCTGGCTCTTCTCACCGCTCCGTTGCGCACTCGCTTTGGGGCTATCTTTCGCGTTGATTTCTACGACCAGGCGGCGCTGAAAACGATCGTGGAGCGAGCCGCGCGGGTGCTGGAGATTGGCATTGACGAGGGGGGGGCGGACGAGATCGCTCTGCGCGGGCGCGGCACGCCGCGGGTGGCGCTGCGGTTGCTCAAGCGGGTGCGGGACTATGCTCAGGTCCGTGCGGCTGGATATGTCACGCGGCAGGTGGCACAGGACGCGCTGGCGTTGCTGGATGTGGACGAGCTTGGCCTGGACGAGATCGACCGGCTGGTGCTGAGGGCGATCATTGTCAAGTTCGGCGGCGGCCCGGTGGGACTGGATACCATAGCCGCTGCTGTGAGCGAGGAGCCGGATACGGTGATGGATGTGGTGGAGCCGTATCTCTTGCAGATGGGCTTCCTGGAGCGGACTCCCCGTGGGCGCGTTGCTACTGTCCGTGCCTATGAGCACCTGGGGATTCCCTATGAGCGGGCGGAGCAACCGGCGTTGTTTTGAAGCGGATGGCGGGTAAGGTGGGGGCGAACCGGCGTGTTCGCCCGTGGGTGAGGCAGATGAGTGGATTGGAGTTTATCGGCAAGCTGTTGGCCCTGGGCGGGCTGGCGACTGCCGCTCTTGGCGGACTGCTGTGGCTTCTGGCCCGGCTTTCGGTTCTGGACCGTCTGCCAGGAACGATCCGCATCGAGCGGCCGGGCTTTACATGCATCGTCCCGTTGCTGGCCTCGCTCCTGCTCAGCGTTGTATTGACGGTTGTGTTGAACGTTGTCATTCGGCTCCTACGCCGATGACAATCTCGATCCTTGAGGAGGTGCAAGATGTTTCAGGGGATGTTTCAGGGAACGCAGCTCTCGGCTCTTTACTATATCAGCTTCGCTCTGATGATACTGGCTCACCTGGTGGGATTGGTAGTCGCCATCATCCTACTGGCACGCAAGAAGGGGCTGCCGGCAGTGCTGGCGACGGTGGCTTTTGCCCTTCTCTTTTTACTCGACATTGGCCGGATCATAAATGTGGCTTTTCTGCGTCGCGTGCTGCTGCAGGCGGTGCAGTCGCCGAGGGCTATCCCGTGGGTCTCGGGTAGCCTCGATTGTTGCTGCGGCATTTTCGATCTCGCTGCTGTAATTCTCTTGATCGTCGCGCTCTGGCAGGCGCTGGTGAAACCGGCGAGTGGTGAGGGCCTGGAAGAGGAGGTCGAGGACGAACCATTGCTGGAGGAGGAAGCGCCGGAGGATTGAAAACTGCCGACTTTGACTATGATCTCCCGCCGGAGCTCATCGCTCAGACGCCGGTCGAGCCGCGGGATAGCTCGCGGCTGATGACCGTGGACCGCTCGGCCGGCGAGCTGGGCCACTATCGGTTTCACGACCTGGTCCGGTTGCTGCGCGCGGGCGATCTGCTGGTACATAACGAAAGCCGGGTCATCCCGGCCCGTATCTGGGCGCGCAAACCGACGGGCGGGCGAGTTGAGATGCTGCTCCTGCGTCCCCGCTCAGATAGGGTGTGGGAGGCTTTGGTGCGCGGGCGGGGGGTGCGGACTGGCCTGCGGCTGGAACTCCTGAGCGGTCCTGATGGGGAGCCTGCCGGCGGTGTGACCGAGGTGGTAGAGGAGGGGGAGCGCGGACTGCGGCTGTTGTCCTTTGACCAGCCGGCACTCTCTCTGGCAGAAAGGGTGGGGCGGACGCCGCTGCCACCCTACATCCACGAACCCCTGCGTGACCCCGAGCGGTACCAGACTGTCTACGCCCGGCGGCCCGGTTCAGCGGCGGCCCCCACCGCTGGGCTTCATTTTACGCCTGAACTCTTGCTCGCCCTGCGGGAAAAAGGCGTGCGTTCGGCGTTCATAACGCTCCACGTGGGGTTGGATACGTTCCGCCCGGTGAGTGAGGAGCGAGTGGAGGAACATCAGATGCACTCCGAGGTCTGCTCGCTGCGACCAGAGGTCGCTCAGCAGATTGACCAGGCTAGGTTGGAGGGACGGCGGGTGATCTCAGTGGGCACGACGGCGGTGCGGGTGCTGGAGACGGCGGCGCTCAGGGCTGT
>JAOZPF010000048.1:0-11604 GCA_029932895.1 Anaerolineae bacterium
TTGAGCTTGGGGCCGATGACAATGACCGAGCGACCTGAATAGTCCACCCGCTTGCCCAGCAGGTTGCGGCGGAACCGTCCTTTCTTGCCCTTGAGCATATCGCTCAGCGATTTGAGTTGGCGGCGGCCGCGACGGGAGAGGGCCTTGCCGCGTTGGCTATTGTCGATGAGGCTGTCGACTGCCTCCTGGAGCATTCGCTTTTCGTTGCGGATGATCACATCGGGTGCCCCCAGCTCCACCAGTCGCTTGAGCCTGTTGTTGCGGTTGATCACCCGCCGGTAGAGGTCGTTCAGGTCGGAGGTGGCGAATCGCCCGCCGTCCAGTTGGACCATGGGCCGCAGGTCGGGCGGGATGACGGGCAGGACGGTGAGGATCATCCACTCGGGACGGTTCCCGCTCTTGCGCAGCGCCTCCACCACCCGCAGCCGCCGGATGGCTTTCTTCCTCCGCTGCTTGGAGCGATCGTGACGGACCTGGTGCCACAGCTCCTCCAGCAGCTTGTCCAGGTCCATTCTGCGCAGGATATCGTAGAGAGCCTCGGCCCCCATCCCGGATCGGAATACCTGCCCCCACTTGCTCTTGAGTTCGCGCAGACGAGGCTCGGTGAGGAACTGCATCTGGGCTAGGCTCAACAGCTCCTCGCGGTCGTCGTCGTAGAGGGTCTGCTGTTTCTTCAGGTCCTGGGCGAGTTGTTCGTTGATGCGGGCGATCTCGTCATTGGTGGCTTCCTCCCAGTGCTGAAGGTCGGCCTGGAGCGGAGCTAGTTGCTCCTCCTCCTCGGCCCGCGACCGATTCTTGAGCCGTTCCAGTTCTTCTTGCACGACCTGGCTGAGCAGAGTTAGATGTTCGCGACCAATGGTCTCGCCCTTTTCCACGATCACAGTGCCGGTCGGTTTGAGGACCACGGGAGCGCGAGTTCCCGCACCCTGACGTTTTTCCAACCTGTCCTGGAGGCGCTTGACCTCCTTCATCAGGGTCTCGGTTTCGGCGGTCAGTTGTTCCTCGATGCGACCGCGTACCGCCTCCATCTCTTGCTGGATGTGCTCTTGTTCTTCAGAGAGGCGTGCCTTTAGAGCAGTGATGGCTTCGAGAGCGACGTCCTCGACCTCCTGCTTGCGCTGTTCGTACTCTTCTTGGAGCCGCTTGAGCGCTTTTTGACGGGCGTCCTCATCTACCGATGTGATGACGTACTGGGCAAAGTAGAGGACTCGGTCCAGTTGTCGGCGGGGAATGTCGAGGAGGATGCCCAGGAAGCTGGGCGTGCGGCGGGTGTACCAAATGTGGGCCACGGGCGCAGCCAGGTCAATGTGACCCATCCGCTCTCGCCGCACGGAGGCGCGGGTTACCTCAACGCCGCACTTGTCGCAGATGATACCGCGGTAGCGCACGTTTTTGTACTTGCCGCAGTAGCATTGCCAGTCCTTGGTCGGACCAAAAATCGCCTCGCAGAAAAGGCCATCCTTCTCGGGGCGAAGGCGGCGGTAGTTGATTGTCTCTGGCTTGGTGACTTCTCCGTACGACCAGGCGTGTATCTGTTCGGGCGAGGCGAGACTGATGCGCAGGGAGACAAAATTCTGGAACTCGGCCGAATCGTCCGAATAATTCATGTACTCCTCCCTGTTCCGGCGGCACGGGAACAGCAAAACAAAGCGCCCGAGCTATCTTCTCAGCGCTTCCAGTTCGAAATTTCACTCTGCTTCATTAGAAGCAGTATTATAAAGGTCTCTCTTCATTTTGTCAAGTTGAACGGACCTGCTATACTACCTCCGTTCGACAATGGGGGGTGTTTGATGTCTACTTGGGGGATGCGCCGTACTGTTGACCTCTTGCGCGAGGTGATGCGGCTATACTACCGCCGCAAATACGGCACGCTGGCCCGTCGCCTGGGGCGGCCGGGTCTGGCGTCTGGCGGGCGACGCGGTTTCATCATTGTCCAAATCGACGGCCTGTCCTACGGCCACCTGCTGGAGGCGATGGCGGCTGGCCACCTCCCCTACCTGTCCAAGCTGGTGAACGGGGGAACGCTCCGTCTGGCCCCCTGGCTCTGCGGCCTGCCGAGCACTACCCCTGCTGTCCAGGCGGCGATAATGTTTGGCAGCCGTGGTGAGGTACCTGGTTTCCGTTGGTACGAGAAGGAGCGGGGCCTGGCCGTCGTTGCCAAGCGACCAGGTCAGATGCAGGCCCTCCAGGCTCGGCTGAGTGAGGGTGGGGGGGGAATCCTGGTCGGCGGCTCTAGCTATGTCAACATGTTCGACGGGGATGCCGAACTGGCCCTGTTCACCCTCTCCGCCCTGCACCCTCATCGTTTCTTCGAGTCGGTGCGTGGAGCGGGACTGTTCTTGCTCTTTCTACTCAGCCCACTGCGGATACTGCGGGTTCTTGGCCTCTCGGTACAGGGATACATCCGGGCGTTGGGTTGGCGGCTCGCCGCCGTCGTTCGCCGCAGTGTGATCAAGCCCTACGATCTTTTGTCGCCGGCGATGACGGCGGTTGTCAATGCGCTCTTTACCGAGGTGCAGACCTTTGGCGTGCTCTTGGATATCTACCGCCGCGTTCCGGCTATCTATACCAATTACAATACCTATGACGAGACGGCACACCATATCGGCCCTACGCGTCGCGCAGCGTTTGCCGTCCTACGCGATATCGACCGGCGCATTCGGCAAATCGACCGTATGCGGCGGAGGTACAGGGGCCGATTGTATGATCTCTATGTGCTCTCCGACCACGGCAACGCGCCAGCGGTCCCTTTTTCGTGGAAGGTGGGGATGAGCCTGGGTCAGTTCATCGCCGCTCAACTGGAGGAGCCTCTCTCACTCGATGAGGTCTTTGGCCGCCCGGAGTACGCGCTGACCAAGGCCCATTACCTGTTGGATGAGATGCGCGATCTGGAAGCGCGTCTCCCGCCAGCGGTCTGCAAGGCGCTGCGAGCAGTGCGGCGTTACGTTGATCGCCGCGTGCCACCCGACCCTGAGGCGGAGGTGTACGACCTGGAGCGGCGGGAGGACGTCGTGGTGCGGGCCTCGGGATCGCTGGCCCACGTCTATTTCAACGTCACCTCGCGTGCCATCGACCTGATTGAGGTGGGGCTGCTCTATCCCCGCTTGCTCGATCGCCTGATAGCTGCAGAGACGATCGGCCTGGTGGTCGGACGGGCGGGGGAGCGGACGGTAGCGCTGGGCACTGGTGGAGGCAGCGCGGTGATCACGGCGGACGAGGTAGTGATCGATCCCCCTGATCCTCTGAGTGCCTATGGGGACTCGGACTGGGTCGCGCGTCAGTTGCACCAGCTTGCCGCCTTTCCCCATTCTGGCGATCTGATCCTGCTGGGCGCCTGTCCCCCCGACGGGCGGGTGGTGACGTTCGAGGAGCAGGTGGCGACTCACGGCGGGCTGGGTGGGGGACAGGAGCAGGCTTTCATCGCCTATCCGCCGGCGGCAGCGCTGGACACGGTCGTGGCTCCTCAGGACCTGTATCGCTTTTTCCGCGAACGGTACGGGGAGCGCTGAAGCTGCTCCACGTTAGACTGATAGGGTGGTGTTCAGGGGCACTGGCTTACCGCAGAACCGCAGGGGCATCGGGTGCGGTGAGCAAGTACGGTCACGGTTTCCCTTCCCCGAAGCCCGTGGCTGTGTTATAATGCTTCCCACTGGGGGAAAAGCCGGATTGTTGACCAGTTACTGGATTCGTCAGCGAGAGTACCTGCTCGAGATCAGCCGTGCGCTGACAGCGCAACTTGACCTGGATACCGTCCTGGAAAAGATCCTTCAGGCGGCTACCGAGATTCTGGGAGGGCAGGCCGCTCTGATCGCCCTGCGCCAGCCAGGGGGCGGGTTTGCTGTCCACGCGGCCCGCGGGCTACCTATACGCCTCGCCGGGTATTTCTCCACCCTTCTGGTCGATATCCCTGAGCAGGCTGGTCACGCCGATTTCCATATCCCCGGCCTGGCGATCAAGCTGCAAGATGTCGCCCTGGCGACGGGGCTCCCGTTCAACCAGGTGATCGCGCTGCCAATGTTGACCGGGAGGGACCTGATCGGCGTCCTGTACGTCTTTCGCGCCCACGGCGGCAGCTTTACCCTGGACGACCGCCAGGTCCTATCCAGCTTTGCCGACCAGGCTGCCATTGCTGTTCAGAATGCCCAGCTATACCAGCGGCTGGCGCAGGAGAAGCGGCGGCTGGACGCCATCCTCGAACACAGCGCCGACGGTGTGATGATTATGGATTCGGGGCAGCGGGTCACGGTCTTTAACCTGGCCCTCTCCAAGCTGACCGGGTGGTCGGCTGGCGAGGCCATCGGTCACCATCACGATGAGATCGTCGTCTGGGAGCGGCTGGAGACGGACCTGGACCTGAAAAAGGCCGTGGCTGGGGGATGGCCCTTGGCGCGGGAAAGGGGAGGGCACTCCTTGTACGTGGAGGGCGACCTCAGGCGGCGCAATGGCACCACTGTCAGCGTTGGCATCACTTATGCTCCGCTGTTGGACCGGGAGGGGCGGCTGGTCAACATCATCGCCAACGTGCGCGATATCACCCGCTTCCGCGAAGCGGACCGGCTCAAGTCCACCTTCGTCTCCATCGTCTCGCACGAGCTCAAGACGCCGGTGGCGACGATCCTGGGCTATGCCGAAACCTTGGCCCGCCCCGATGCCAGGTGGGATATGACGACGGCGCGGGAGATGGCGGTGACGATCAAGGAGGAGGCGCAGCGGCTCGACCGCCTGATCACCGACCTGCTGGATGTCTCCCGCCTGCAGGCTGGCGCGCTGCCGCTGACGATGGAGGACGTGGCGCTGGATGCGCTGGCCTCCAGGGTCGCCCAACGCTTTCAGGTCCAGACCGACCGGCACGAGATTCTGGTTCGTTTTCCGGATGACTTTCCCGCGGTGCGGGGCGACGCGATGCGCCTGGAGCAGGTGTTGAACAACCTGGTCTCGAACGGCATCAAGTACTCTCCACAGGGAGGCAAGATTTTCATCGAGGGGCAATCCCGGCCGGACGGGGTGGTGGTCACGGTGACCGACGAGGGCATCGGCATTCCCACTACCGAGCAGGGTCGTATTTTCGATGCCTTCTATCGGGTCGATGACAGCTCGACCCGCTCGACGGGCGGGGCCGGTCTGGGCCTCTTTCTGGCCCGGGCCATCATCGAGGCCCACGGGGGAGAGATGTGGGTGGAGAGCGAGCCGGGAAAAGGCTCTGCTTTCTCCTTCGCCCTTCCGTACGGATAATGTGTGCGGCGTGTTCTCGCGGTAAATTAGAATTGTGACCGTGAATTAACGAAAGGATATTCCCATGGCTTTGACGATGGCGAGGCTTACCTGTATGAACTGTGGGCAGCCCTTTACGGCGGCTGTCGAACAGGTGTTGGATGTGGAACTGGACCCGTCAGCCAAGAGCAGGCTTTTGATGGGCCAGCTCAACACGGCGGTTTGTCCTCATTGTGGTGCTGCGGGCACGCTCAACCTGCCCTTTATCTACCACGACCCCTCCAAGGAGCTGGCGTTGGTCTATATGCCGATGGAGGCGGGGCGGACCGATATGGAGCGGCAAAAGCTCATCGGCTCTCTCACCAGGATGGTGATGAATCAGATGCCGCCGGAGCAGCGGCGCGCTCACCTGCTCAATCCCCAGGTCTTTCTTTCCTATGACAACTTGGTCAATCGCGTGCTGGAGGCGGACGGCATCACTGCGGAGATGATCGAGGCGCAAAATGCCAAGGTCGACCTGCTGCGCAAGCTGTGGGAGACTTCGGATGTCGAGGAGCGCAAGGCGTTGATACGCGATAACGAGGAGATGCTGGATCAAGAGTTCTTTGATCTCCTCTATGTCAATCAGGCCCAGGCGGCGGCGGCGGGCCGTCAGGACCTGGTGGATGGGATGACCACGCTGCGGCAGATGCTCCTGGAATCGACGCCTGTGGGACGCCGGATTGCCAAACAGGATGAGGTGCTCAAAGCATTCCAGGAGGAGCAAACGCGGGAAAAGTTGATCGCGCTGCTGGTCGACAGTGATGACGAGAGCACGCGGGTGGCGCTGATGGCTGTGGGCCAGCCGCTGATGGACTATCGTTTCTTCCAGCTTCTCACGCAGCGCATCGAGGCGACTGAGGATAAGAAAGAACGCCAGCGATTGGAGGCCCTGCGCCAGGAGGTGCTCGACGTCCGGGATGGCATCCAGGCGCAGATCCATGACGCGCTCGACAAGCGGGTTGATCTGTTGCGGGACCTGCTTCTCTCCGAGAAGCCCGAGTTGTTGCTGCGCCGCCATCTGGGCGAGATCGACGAGCTGTTCTTCAGCGTGTTGCAGGCGCAGATCGAGCAGGCTGAAAAGGCGCAGGACGCCGAGACAAGCTCCCGCCTGCAGGAGATCGTGCAGATGCTGCAGAACGTTGCCCAAGAACAAGCGCCGCCCGAGCTACGTCTGTTGATGCAGGTGCTGGAGGCAGAGGACCTCGACAAGGCGCGGGAGGCTCTGGAGGCTGGCAAAGAGTTGGTGAACCTGTCCTTTGTGCGCATGTTGGAGCAGGTAGAGCAGGATATGAAGCAGGAAGGTGGGGCGGCGGCTGAACGCGCCGCAGCGATCCTGGATATGGCCCGCTCGATGGTGGGGGCCGGGCAGCCACCGCAGCCGGAGACTCCCCCGCCTGGCGGCGGGCTAGAGATCGCCAGACGGTAGCTCTTAGCGGTTCTCCAGCCGGAAACCGTGGCCGCGGATGGTCACAATGTATTGGTGGTCGGGGTCGAGTCCGCTCAGCCGCTCCCGCAGCCGCCGTATGAGAGCGTCAATGGCTTGTTCGGAGACGCCCTCGGCTGCCTCCTCCGGCCACACTGTCTCCACAATCTCATCCCGTGATACGACCCGTCCCTCCGCGTCGAGCAGCAGGGTGAGCAGGCGGTACTGGGCTGGTGAAAGAGGAGGGAGGAGTTCCTGGCCGCCCACAAAGACCTGGTGGCCGGCTCGGTCCACCCGCAGCCCCCGCGTGGGCCCCTCCACCGCCAGCGGCAGCGTCGCGTCGGCGCCGACAAAGCCCAGCTTTACGCACAGGGCGATCTGGATCTCGTCCCCGTCCCGCAGCAGCCAGGGGCGGTCGCGGACTTGCTCCCCGTTCACATAGGTCTTGTTCTTGCTGCCCAGGTCGTACAGCTCGTAGACTCCATCCGCTGTCCGTTCGATGCGGGCATGGTGGCGGGAGACCTGTCGCTCGGGCAGAGTGATGTCGCAGTCGGTGCCCCGGCCGATCAGCGTCTCATCTCCCTTGATGAGCCAGCGCTGTCCGGCTAGCTCTCCTTCATAGACAACCAGCATCGGGAATTCGGACTCGGTCATTATACCTCCTTGCGTCGCCGCCTCTGGCTTGACAGGTTCTGATACTGTTTTATCATGGCCCTGGGAGGAGAAGCGGTTCGTGAGTCAATTGATCAAGCCCGGTACCGTTTTGCGCCAACGGTACCAAGTCCTTGGCTGCGTCGGACAAGGGGGGATGGGGGCCGTCTATCGCGCCGCCGACCTGCGCCTGGAGGGGCGCGTCTGTGCCCTCAAGGAGGTCCGACCGGAGCCTGACCTGGGAGCCAGTACCCTGGCCCAGGTCCAGCAGCAGTTCCACCGTGAGGCGAGCGTCCTGGCCCGTCTCGATCACCCCAATCTTCCCAAGGTGTCCGATTACTTTACCGAAGGAGGGCGCGAGTACCTGGTGATGGATTTCGTCGCCGGGCAGGACCTGCGCCAGGTTATGGAGGAGGCCAAACGAGCCGGGCGCATGTTGAGCGAGCGCCGGGTCCTGCAGTGGGCCGAGCAGTTGTGCGACGCGCTCTCCTATCTTCACGGTCAGGACCCCCCTGTCCTTCACCGCGACATCAAGCCGGCCAACATCAAGGAGACGCCTGGCGGATTGATCAAGTTGGTCGACTTTGGCCTGGTCAAGTTGCTGGCGACCGATGAGACACGGACGGTCACGGTCCTCCAAGGCCGGGGAACGATAGCCTATACGCCCCTGGAGCAATACGGCGGCGACACTGGTCACACTGACATCCGCTCCGACGTCTATGCCTTGGGCGCTACGCTTTATCATCTCCTCACCGGTCAGCCCCCGGCCGATGCCAAGCAGCGCTTTCTCCATCCCGATTCACTCATCCCGCCGCGAGAGATCAACTCCCGTATCTCTCCAGCCACCGAGCGGGCCATTATGGCCGCCATCGCCATGCACCCCGACGATCGGCCGCCCACGGTAGAGACGTTCCGCAGTATGCTTCACGATGTCCTTTTCTCCGACGCCCTGGTGACCATCCTTCCCCCTCGGGCGGAGTGGCGTCGCTCCATAGCAGAGAACGGTGGCTTGCTAGCGTTGGTGGGAGGGCTGTTGTTGTTGGCCTTGCTCTTTACGCTCCTGCTGTGATAGACCACCTAGTCAACTGTTGGTCGTTGCCCGTATACTGCATCGCTCGCCAGAACCAGGAACAGGGAAACGCCCGCGCCCAAGGCCGCCAGCGCCCCCGCTGCCCACGTGCCGACTTGTTGCTGTAGCCACGTGAAGCCGGGAAGCCCCAGCGCCAGCCCAATATAAGCCACCAGGCCGCCGACCGCACACCACAGCGCCCCGCGCAGGGCCAGGGAGACGTTTCGCCGCCGCCGCCACATTCCTGTGTATCCCACCAGAGCGATGAACGCTGTGCTCAGTATCCCCTGCATCAGGTCTGACCCGTCCACCCGCCCGTGGGGAGAGCCGCCGCTCCCGCTGGATGCCTGGGAGGGGGTGGGTGTCACCTCCGGCGTGGGAGCCGGTATGGTGGGGGTGGGCGTGGCCAAGGAGGGTGTGGGCGTGGGCGTGGGAGTGATCTGGACGATGACAGCTGGCTCTCCCTCAGGGATGCTCATCTCCAGCCGTATGGCCCTGGGCACTGGCTCGGCCCGCACCGATACCTGCAACTGGCCCACGCGGTCCAGCGTCACGGTCGTCTCGGCCACGCCGTCCCGGGTGTTGCTCTGGACGGTGTGTTCTAGCCCCTCTTGCGGGTAGGTAAAGATAAACTCGACGGGGGTCCCATCGGGCACAGGATGGCCGTTCTGATCCATGACCGTGCTCGTCCACAGTCGCAGCGTGTCGCTCTGATGGACCTCGATGGTCTGGGGAGTGGGTTGGGGTCTGTTTTCTCCCTCCCCATTGCCTACGACCTCGTAAAAGACCTCGATAATCTGGTCGGGGTCGGGTTGCGTTTGGGTGATCAGGTTATAGTTGATGCCACTCACGCTGACCGGTGATGCCCCGACGAACGGGAACTCGTCAAATAGCGCGCGGGCCGCGGCTTCCACAAATGGTTCGGTATGGCTGTAGAGACCAAAGTAGGCAGAGAGCTTGGAGATCTCGGTGGTATCAAGGTAGTATGGCGCGCCGAAGGCGAACACGGCCACGTCCTTGTCGCGCATCGGAACTGTCTGCTCGGCCAAGAAGCGGCTCACTACGCTGGGCGGGCCGGTCGACTCGTTAGCGTCCAGCATGGCAAAGAGTATCCAGTTCGCCCGCTGTATCGCCGTCTCCACCGGGTTGGGCGGTGTGGGAGTGGTGGTCCCCTCCTCCGGGGGAGCGGCGGGCGCGTTCAGGTATTCCATCAACTCGCTGAAGGTGAAACTTTGCACCAGGTAGGGCTGTACCTGCCCGGTCGCCTGGGGGCCGTAGAGACGGATAAGGGTGTCGGAGAGGAGGGTGGGAGAGATGACATATGTGGGGCTGCAGGTAGCGCAGGGGCTTGACTGACGGTCGTCAGTAAAGATGACGATGTACTCGCCAGCAGCGGGGGGGGAGGGACGCAGGTCGGGAGAGGGGGGCGAGAGGAGGGTCACGCCGTCCCGGGCGAGAGTGGCGATCTCTTCCCGCTGTTGGCCCACGGTGTCGGCGACCCGGGCCTCGTTTACCTGCGCGCCGCTCAGGGTGAAGGCAGAGGGTGAGCCATAGAGCCGTAGTTTCATCCTCAGGATGCGCAGCACCGCTTCGTCCACCCAGGTCTGGAAGGTGGGGTCGGAGTCGTACCGCTCGCGGAAAAAGGCCACGGTGGCGCGGACGTTGTTGATCTGGGATTCCCAGTCGTCTGTGAGAGCAAAGTGGGAGAGGATCAGGAGGTCGTTGCCGGCTACGAACGCCTCGCGGGCGATGCGCAACCCCATGAACTCTTGCTCAGTGGGGTCGTAGAAGCGGCTCACGGCGCGCACGCCCAACTCGTCGGCCACCGTGACGCCGCCGGCATCGCGCCACGGGGCCAACTCGGGCAGATTCATCAACTGCTGCAACGCCTGCGGGTCAAAACTGATCGGTTTGGTGGATTGGTAGATGTTGCCCTGGAACCCCCGGTAGCGGATGTGCGAGATCAGCAGGCCATCGGCCTGAGCCAGCGGGTCGGACGAATCGGCCACGGCAAAGAAAGGGGCCAGTTCGATCTGCTTGAGCTGCTCCAATGATTTTTGGACGGTAGAGACCTCTTCAGAGAGGGGCCGGTCGGCAGCACCCAGGCCGGGAAAGTGGCCTGGCACCACTCCCACCCGTCCTCCACTGCCGGTGTGGACGCCGCGCACATAGGCGGTGCCCATCCGCCCCACCCAGTAGGGGTCGCCGCCGAAGGAGCGCACGCCCAGGTCGGCTGGGTTGTCCGGACGGGGGGTGTCCAGCACGTCGAGCGATGGCCCCAGCAGGAGGTTGATGCCCATTGCGCTCAACTCCTGGCCCACGATGGCTCCCACCGCCTCGGCGTGCTCCGGTTTCCACGTGGCTCCGATAGCCATCAGCGAGGGCAATGGTGTTGTGCCGTTGGTGATCGCTGTATGAGGAGGGCCGTCCCCTTCCTGTTCGACGGCGATGATGAGAGGGATGAAGGGGTCCGACCCGTTCGCCTCCTCGCCAGGAAGGGCCAGGGACGGGCTCTGGGAACCTTCCCACGATAGCTGTTGGAGGCTGTTGGTCAGCGCGGCTACCTGCGTGGGGGTGTCGCCCTCGTTGACAATGTTGCCGTTCTGGGGGCGGAGGAGTACGCCACCGATGCGGTCCTCCATGATCAGGCTGTGGATAGCGGCGGCCTCGCTGGTGTCGGTGCCGGGAAAGGTGACGATAAAGAGTTGGCCTACGCGGGCTGCAGGGGACATGCGCTCCAGCAGCCGAACGGCCGGGTCGTTTTCCGGCTGCTGGGCTTGGGCCTGGGGGCATTGCGCCGCCAGGAGGAGTGTCACCAGGACTAGGGAGAGCCAGCTCTTTGCACGCATCTGGACGTAATTGTAACTGAATTGGCGCGGATGCGCAACATCGCTTGGTTGCCTTTGGTGGGAGGCGTGGTATACTGATGAGTGGATAAGCGGATTGAGCGGATTGGGCGAGCAGCCGTAGGGGCGCACCTGTGTGTGCGCCCAGAGGAGCGCTCTGAGCCCGAGAGTGCATTTTGTGTGTGTTGATAATTCAAAGTGGAGGCTAAGATGAAGAATGGAGCGAAACTGTTGGTTGTGGCGATACTGGTGGTGGTCGCCGCATTGGCCTGTTCTCTCGGTCAACCTGGAGGAGGAGCAGAGACCCAGCCGTCAGCGGCGGGGGGCGAGACTGTCACCCAGGAGCCGGCTGGCGGGGGCGG
>JAOZPF010000048.1:11704-13467 GCA_029932895.1 Anaerolineae bacterium
CCGGCTGGCGGGGGCGGCGCGCCAACGGAGGAGGGCTCATCCGCAGGAGTGCCACCGGCCAAGATCAACACGGCCGATATGGAGGGGCTGGATAGCTACCGCGCCCGCTTTGTCTTCCGCTGGACACCGACTGGCGGAGCGGAGGAGGAGATGATGGAGATGGAGCAGGAGGTGACGAATAACCCGTCAGCCTCTCGCGTCACCATCACTTACCAGGGCGAGTCGATGGAGTGGGGCCAGATCGGCGATATGGCTTGGACCTGTTCCGCCGGACAGTGCGTGCAGTTCTCAGGGAGCGAGACGGATATGGAAGACGCGATGACTCCCCTTAACCCTGACGAATTTGCCGAGATGGCGGATGAGGCCGATATGGTGTATCAGGGTCAGGAGACGGTTAACGGCATTCTCGCCGACCACTATACCTTTCCCTTTACCGCTGAGGCGATGACGGCTATGGCCAATGAGAATATCACCACTGCCGAGGCCGAGGTGTGGGTCGCCGCCGAACCGAGCCTGCCCCAGTTTATGGTTCGTTTCCAGATGTCCTGGGAAGGGGAGATGGACGGGCAGACGGGAAGCGGCGAGTACTCTTATGAGGTCTATGACGTGAATGTGCCGCTCACTATCGAGCCACCTGAAGGGCTGACCGCTCAACCAGAGGACCTGCCCCAGTATCCCAACGCGACAGGCACTGGCATGGTGGGCGACATCACCACCTTCTCCACCTCCGACGACGCGGCGACGGTGGCTGACTACTATCGCAACCAGTTGCCCGCTCTGGGGTGGAGCAACGAGTCCGATACCGAGTTCGGTGGGGTGGTGATGCAGGTGTGGCATAAGGAGGGACGGACGGCGAGCATTGCCATCTCGCCTCAGGACGGTGGGAGCGGCGTCGTCATCACAGTGGAGGGACCATAGGGGTTGGTGTAGGGGCGGCCCTGCGTGTCCGCCCGTATGGCGGGGTGTAGGGGCAGACCTGCGTGTCCGCCCGGACGTCGGGAGGAGATTGATGCACGCGGTTGATCTCATCATCAAAAAGCGGGACGGCGGCGAGTTGACCGCCGAGGAAATAGGCTTCTTCATCGAGGGGTACACACGGGGAGAGATCCCCGATTACCAGGCGGCCGCCTGGTTGATGGCGGTCTACCTGCGGGGGATGAGCGACCGGGAGACACGAGACCTGACTCTGGCGATGGCGCACTCCGGCGACACACTCGACCTCAAGGACGTGGCCCCGATAGTGGTGGACAAGCACTCCAGCGGCGGTGTCGGCGACAAGGTGAGCCTGGTCATCGCTCCGACCGTCGCCGCCTGCGGCCTGCCTGTGGGCAAGATGACGGGCAGAGGGCTGGGTTTTACTGGCGGCACGCTGGACAAGCTGGAATCGATCCCCGGTTATCGAACCGACCTTTCCCCGCAAGAGTTCAAGGCGCAGTTGGCCCACATCGGTGTGGTGCTCACCGGGCAGTCGGCCGACCTGGCTCCGGCGGACCGAAAACTGTATGCGCTGCGCGATGTCACCGGGACGGTTTCCTCGCTCCCCCTCATCGTCAGCTCGATCATGAGCAAAAAGATCGCCGCTGGCGCCGACGGCATCCTGCTCGATGTCAAGGTGGGCAGCGGCGCTTTTATGACCAAGATCGAGGATGGGGTCAGATTGGCCGAGGAGATGGTGCGCATCGGCACCCAGTTGGGCCGGCGTATGCTGGCCCTCATCTCTGATATGAACCAGCCGCTAGGTTGGGCGGTGGGGAACGCGCTGG
>JAOZPF010000281.1 GCA_029932895.1 Anaerolineae bacterium
AAGGCACTGCTCTTTTTGGGCTCTGGTTCGGTGATCATTGGCTCCCACCACGAGCAGGATATGATGGAGATGGGCGGGCTGCGCAAGCGGATGCCGATCACTTTCTGGACCTTTGTGGCGGGCGGGATGGCGCTCTCCGGTCTGCCACTCATCACCGCCGGGTTCTGGAGCAAGGACGAGATCCTGGCCCACGCCTGGGCGGGCCACCCGGTCGTCTTCTGGGTGCTGGCTGGTGGGGCGTTCCTGACTGCCTTTTATACAATGCGCCAGATCTGCCTCACCTTTGCTGGTTCGCCACGCGGGGAGCACGCCGAGCACGCCCACGAGACCCCCTGGACAATGACAGCGCCCCTGGTGGTGCTGGCGCTCTTTGCCCTCTTCTTCGGCTTTGTCGGTGTGCCGGAGGACTTTCCTGTCCTGGGCCCGCTGATCGGCGGCAGCTTCTTCCACCACTTTGTGGGCGCTACCCTGGGCGAATCGCTGGAGAGTTTGCCCTTTGCTATGACTCCGTTGCTGATCTCGGCGCTGATGGTCCTGGGAGGGCTGGGGGGCGGCTGGTTGATCTATGGTCGCCGCCCGCTGGCAAGGGGGGAGCCCGATCCCCTGGTTCGCTGGCTGGGGCCGGTGCACACGCTGCTCAAGAACAAGTACTATGTCGACGAGCTGTATAGCGTTGCCTTTATCCAACCTACCGTCTGGCTGGCAAAGGCGGTCTACCGCTGGATCGACCGGGGTTTGATAGATGGTATCCTGCACACCGTGGCCCGGGTCGCAGAATGGTTTGGCGCGGCCAATCGCTGGATCCACCGCTATGTGATCGACGGCGGTGCGGTGGATGGCCTGGGCAAGGTCACCGGGTTCCTGGGACGGAAAGGCCGCCTGTGGCTGCAGACGGGACAGGTCCAGCACTACTTGTTGCAGGTGCTGTTCTTCCTGTGTGCCTTTGTCCTGTTGTACATCCTGTACCTATCGTAGGGGGAGTTCGATGGATTTTGTCCAAGCTCACCTGCTGACGCTGATCACTGTGGTCCCTCTTTTGGGGGCCGGGTTGGTGATGCTCCTGCCCCGTGACCAGGAGCGGTTGATCAAGTGGGTCTCGCTTCTGGTCAGCCTGATCCCGCTGGCATTGGCAGTGGTGGTGTGGGTCAACTTTCGACCCGCAGCGGCGGGATTCCAGTTCGAGGAACGGGCGGTCTGGTTCCCCCAGATCGGTGCCTCCTACCACTTGGGGGTCGACGGCATCGGCCTGGCGATGGTCCTCCTGACGACGCTCCTGACCCCGCTGGCGCTGCTGATCTCGTTCAGCGTCACCAAGAACGTGCGCGCCTACTTTGCCCTGTTCCTGATGCTGGAGATGGGAATGCTCGGCGTCTTTGTGACCCTGGACCTGATTCTCTTTTTCCTGTTTTGGGAGATCGGCCTGGTGCCGATGTACTTTTTGATCAACCAGTGGGGCAGCGAGAAGGACGAGCGCGAGATCTGGGGCGGGCGCAAGATCAAGGCCCGGACCTATGCTGCGTTCAAGTTCATACTCTACACGATGGTTGGCTCCCTCGGCCTCTTGCTGGCGATCCAGGTGATCGGACTGACAGCGGGCACTTTTGACATCGTCCGCCTGCACACGTTCTGGCCGACGTTCAGCGGGTCCCTCTTTGGCCTGCCCATCGCCACCATCAAGACCATCGGCTTCTGGGCCTTTACCATCGCCTTTGCCATCAAGGTCCCCATCTGGCCGTTCCACACCTGGTTGCCCGACGCTCATACCGAAGCGCCGACCGCCGGGTCGATGATCCTGGCCGGGGTGCTGTTGAAGCTAGGGGCCTTTGGTTTCCTGCGCCTGGTGCTGCCTCTCTTTCCGCAGCAGGCGGCGCAGTTTGCCTGGGTGCTGGCGCTCTTGGGGCTGGCGGCGGCGATCTTTGGCGGGCTGGCGGCGCTGGGGCAGGACGATTTCAAACGGCTGGTGGCCTACTCCTCGGTGGGGCACATGGGGTTTGTGGTGCTGGGCATCGCTGTAGCCGCCAAGGCGCTGGGCGGTGGGGTGGAATCACTCGATGCGACGCTGGCGGCGAACGGCGCGGTGTTACAGATGTTCAACCACGGCATCAGCGCGGCGGCAATGTTCGCCCTGGTGGGCATGGTCTATGAGCGCGCCCACACCCGCAGCCTGAAAGCGTTCGGCGGGTTGGGGGTGGTCGTGCCGGCCTACGGCGGGGTGCTCCTCTTTTGTACACTGGCCTCCCTCGGCCTTCCTGGCCTGAACGGCTTTGTCAGCGAGTTCATGGTCTTTCGGGGGACATGGCCGGTATTCACCGCCATCACGGCGGCGGCGACGCTGGGGCTGGTCTTTACCGCGGCCTACCTTCTCTGGACTATCCAGAAGGTGCTCCTGGGACCGCTCAATCCTCGCTGGGAGGGGATGAGAGAGATCAGCTTCCGTGAGGTGGTGGCGATGGCGCCGCTGATGACGTTGATGCTCTTGATCGGGTTGTGGCCTTCCTGGTTGATCAACCTGTTCAATGCGACAGTGATGCGGCTGATCGGATAGCTGGCGAAAAGTGAGGTGGCGATGGAATTTCCATTCCTGAGTGTGATCATCTTTGCTCCAGCGGTGACGGCTGTCCTGATCCTCCTGATGGGGAAGGATCGCAAGACAGAGGCCAAGGCGCTGGCGACCGCTGGCGCGTTCATCTCGCTGGCCCTGGCTGTTTGGGTCTTTGCGGCCTACGACCGGGGGCTGGGGGGATACCAGTTTGTGGAGCAGGCGGAGTGGATCCCGGCTATCGGTTCCTCCTACCACGTTGGCGTCAACGGGATGGGGGTCATGCTGGTCCTGCTGAACGGCATTCTCCTCTTCTCCGCCGTCCTTGTCTCCTGGCACGTCGACGACCGCCCGCAAGAGTTCTTTGCCCTGCTGTTGTTGATGGGAGTGGGGGTGTTCGGCGCCTTTACACTGCTCGATCTGTTCCTCCTCGTCCTCTTTTACGAGCTGGTCCTCTTCCCCATCTATCTCCTCATCGTCAACTGGGGCTGGAAGCCGCTCCGCGAGTACGGGGCGATGAAACTGACCCTCTACTTGCTCTTGGGCAGTCTCGTGGCGCTGGTCGGTATCCTGGCGATCTATTTCAGCAATCCCGGCGAACGCACCTTTGACCTGCTGGCGCTGCAGAACATCCCCTTCCCCCAGAGCTTTCAGAAGGTGTGGTTCCCCGTCATCTTTTTGGGCTTTGGCGTGCTGGCGAGTATCTGGCCTTTTTACTCCTGGTCACCCGACGGCTATGCCGCCGCGCCGGCAGCGGTCTCGATGCTCCACGCTGGCGTGCTCAAGAACGTGGGTGCCTTTACCGCCTTCCGCGTGGCTGTGCTGCTCCTGCCCGGCGGGGCCATGTTCTGGATGAAGTACCTGGTCTTTTTGATGGCGATCAACGTCCTCTATGCCACCTTCATCGCCCTGATCCACACCGATGCCAAGTACATCATCGGCTTTGCCAGCGTGGCGCACATGGGGATCGTATTGATGGGCTTTGCCTCGATGAACGAGTTGGGCTGGAGCGGCGCGGTGACGCAGATGTTTGCCCACGGAATCATCT
>JAOZPF010000282.1 GCA_029932895.1 Anaerolineae bacterium
TTTCATCCGGTTCTAACCACGGGTAGTCTCCCTCTCCGGTGTTGCTGATCGCTCGCGGCCTGCGTCGAACCGCAAAGAGCGCAGAGGACGCAAAGTTTCCTCCGCTTCCTTATCTGTTCTTTCAGCCCCAGGTTCCGCCGACTGACGCCGTGGCTACGCATCGGTGAAACGGACACCCCTGCTGCGGACGCGCCAGAGCCACATTGTGGCCTGCTCCCCTATCAGGTGCTCCTCGGCCGGGGAGGCCGGCGGCGGGAGGTGGAGGGCTTCGTAGAGGGTGAAGCGGTGCACATCCAGGGCGGCCCGCAGCAGGTCGCCGTACAGGCCGGCCATGCGGCCCAGGTGTCGGCAGGCGAGACACCCGCCGAGCGCGGCCACCGCTGCCAGCCCGCAGCAGACCCACCACGGCATCCCCCAGGCCAGCAGCGTCCACACGGCCAGGAGCACACTCCAGATGACCAGCCGGACCGCCCCGTCCATCCGGGCGCGGGCGGCGGTGATCTCCTCCCGCGTTTCCTCTGGCAGCACCAGCCACAGCCGGGGCCAGATCACGCCGGTCGCCAGGCGGTAGCGACGATAGCCGTACTCCTCGGCGGCCCGCAGCAGGTTGCCCAGCCTGGTCGGCAGCAAGCGGGATTCGTCGGGGTAGGTATGCAACTCGGCGTCCAGGCGGGCGTACTCGGCCTGTTCCTCCGGCGAGAGGTGGTCGTAGCGCCGGGCGAGGGCGGTATACCGCTCGCGGAGGGAGCGTACCTGCCGGGCCTGCCAGGCCCGCCCCAGCCGGCTCAGCGGCGCGAGCCAGCGGGGCCAGTATCCCTCCAGCCAGCGCAGGGCTGCCAGTTGCATTCCCTCCACCAGCGCCGCCGAGCCGACCACCACGATCAGACTGCCCACCGCCAGCGCGACGTAGAGCGCCTCGGACCGGGCCTGCAGCCAGGCCAGCATCGGCCCCCATCCCGCGCGGGTGCCCGCGAGCACCACGCCCAGCGCCCAGAAGAACAGCGCCGGGCTGAACAGCCGCTCGCCCCATTTCTGGGCCACCGATTCGGCGGCCGTCTCCCAGAACTTGGAGCCAAACATCTCTCATTCCTCCGACGGCGCAGGGACCAGCCGCACCTGGTGCTCCGGGCAGAACAACTCCTCGTCCTCTTCGGTGGCGTACACGGCGTAGTGCTCGGGGTCCTTTGGGCAGACCATCAGCGGGCCGGGGGGGAGAGGGCCGCTGAGGCCCGGCGGCGGCTCGTACCCGCCCTTGGCCGCCAGCGACCGGGCCTGGGCCAGCGCCAGGTAGTCCCCTCGCTCGGCATAGTCCAGCAGCGTTTCCACCTCCCGCCGTTCCTCCGGCGAGATATCACCCTTTTCCCGCACAAAAGCACGCAGGTCGTCCATCAGTTTCGAGCGCTTGTCCATCTTTCACCTCCAGAAGCGATCACTGCCTACACACCGGTCAGCGTGAAGGCAGCCCAGTGGAAGGGGTGGGCCTTTTGATCGCGCAAGGCCAGTTGCGCCCCCCGCAGGGCCTCCGCCGGGGATAGCCCCTTCCGTTGCCAGAGCCGGTAAAAGTGATCCATCAGCGTGGCCGTGCTGCGGTCGCCCACTGTCCACAGTGAGGCGACGACTCCCCCGCAGCCCGCCTCCAGCAGCGCGGCGGGCAGGCCGATGACCTCGTCCGGCAGGTCCGTGCCGGACACCCCCGTCTCGCAGGCGGAGAGGACCGCCAGCCGCAGATGCACCTGCAGCTCCTGCCAGTCGGCGACGGTGAAGATGTTGTCGTGGGCCAGCAGGAGGCCACCCCGCAGCGGGTTGCTCCATCCGGCGGCGGCGTGGCCGTTGAAGTGAAGTACATCCGCTTCCGCCAGCGCCTGCCGCACGCTCTCGACGGTGGCTGCGGCGTGCCAGCGGCTGGTGTAGTGCTCCTGGAGCCAGCAATCCCGCACGTACCGGGCCTCGTCCCTGGCTGCGGGCAGGCAGGGAGCGCTGGTGGGCTGTGGCTCCACCACCTGGAGCAGGCGGCGGGGTTCCGCCTCATTCACCATCCGGCGGGCGGCGAGGAGGGCCTGAGCCGAAGGGGCGTAGGTAAAGAGCAGCTCGTCCAGCGCGTAGCGGCGGCCGGTGGGGCGGCCCTCGTCGGGCGTCCAGGCGGCGTGCAGGGGCAGCAGGGAAAGGAGGCCGGTAGGAATGAGGGTGATGGCCCTCACCCCTCACCCCCATATGCGCGAACTTAAGGAGGATGTAACTGCTCAACCATCCACCGTCTGGCAACTGAAGTCGCGGCTATTGCTGGCAAAGCCCGCCTGCGCGGGCTGGTTGAGTCGCCGTAGGGCAACTTGGCGTAGGGCAGGCGCGGCTTCAGCCGCCAGCCTGAGCAGTTACAGGAGGATGCGGAAATCTCACAATGTGGCATAATAGGGATATGAAAACTCACAAGCAACCCATTAGCTCTGAAGTAGTGGAAGAGATCGAGACCTGTGCCCCTCTGGTGGACGGCGATTGGGCGCAGATGAGTGCCCGGATTCCGGCGGATGTAGACGCTTTGGCCAGGGAGACGAAAGCGCTGCAACGCAAGCGGGAGGTGAAATCGGGATTGGACTTGTTGCGGTTGGTGCTGGCGTACAGTGTGTGCGACTGGTCGCTGCGCGTGGTAGGGGCGTGGGCTACGATCATTGGCTTGGGTCACCTTTCGGATGTGGCGGTGCGCAAGCGTCTGCGCAACACGCTGCCTTTGCTGGGGCGAATCATAGGCGAGTGGCTGCAGAAGCGAAAGCAGACGTTGGCCGGGCGTGCAGTTCGTTTGCGACTGGTCGATGCCTCGGTAATCAGCGAACCGGGCAGCAAGGGAACGGATTGGCGACTGCACGTCGGGTTCGACCTCGGGGCATTCAGCATGACGGGCATTGAGATCACCGATGTCAGTGGAGGAGAAACCTTGAACCGGCATGCTGGTGAGGCCGGAGAAATCATCGTCGGCGACCGGGGATATGCGCATCGAAAGGGATTGGGGAGCATCTTTGCAGCGCTGGCCTACTTTGTCGTGCGTGTGACCTGGCAGAATTTGCCTCTGGAAACGGCCGAAGGAGACAAATTCAACCCTATAGAGTGGTTGCGGGCTCAATCCAGTTATCCCTGCGAAACGTTGGTATGGGTGGTGACACCAGAAGGCCGTTTCCAGGCGCGGCTGGTTGCCCAACGCCTGCCCAAAGACAAAGCGGAAGAAGCCCGCCGTCGAGCACGCAAGGCCAGTCAAAAGAAAGGATACACTCCGAGCAAGGAGACTCTGTTCGCGGCTGGCTATGTTCTCTTGATCACCAATCTGCCAGCAGCGGAGTGGAATACCAAGCAAGTGCTGGCACTGTATCGTCTGCGCTGGCAAGTGGAATTGCTGTTCAAGCGACTGAAGAGTATCTTGAACTTAGATCGTCTGCGAGCCAAGGATCCCGTCTTGGCTCAGGTCTACCTGCTGGGCAAACTGGTGGGAGCTTTGATCTTGGAAGACTGGACCGCCGACTTGGCAGCGGGCGAGTTGGCCGAATGGTTTGAGGATACCGTCCGACCGGTCAGCCCGTGGCGCTGGATGAACC
>JAOZPF010000049.1:0-6385 GCA_029932895.1 Anaerolineae bacterium
GTTTCTTGCGGGCATCCTCCTCCACGGCGACGATACGCTCTTTCTCTTCCATCAGGCTCTGGTAAAGCTGGGCGTTCTGGAGAGCTACCACGCCCTGATTACAGAGAGCCACCAACAAGTCCTGGTAGTCGGGGGTAAAGAGATTGGCGACGGGGCTGCCAAAGATGGCAGCGCCATAGTTCTCGAACCCGGCCCGCAGCGGCAGCACCATGACATCGCTGCACGAATAGAGAGCGATAAACTGTCCCAGTTCCGGATCCTCCGCCGGCCGGTGGCAGAGGACCGGTTCCGCGGTCGTCATCGCCTGACCGATGACGCCCTCCTGCCCATCCAGTACCGTCTGCCGGTCGCGGGGGGGGAGGTGGCGCGAGGCGACGACGCGAAGCTTGTCGCCACGGAAAAGGAGAATGGCGCTCACCAGGGGAGCAGCCTGAGCCTCCAACTCCCGCAGGCCGATCTCGCCAATGTCCAGCAGGGCCTCCAGCACCCGCTCATAGTTCAGTGTGGCGCTGAGCGTGCTGGCTAGCTCAAAGATGAGGCGGGATTGCTGATGCCGGGCGCGAAGCCGGCGCACCTCCTCCCTTTCCTCCTGGCGACGAGCCAGCTCGATGCCCCGTTTCATCTGCGCGCCAACCAGGCTGGTCACCAGCGCAGCCAGGACCAACACGGCCACGTTACCCAGTTTGGTCAGCAAAAGCTCCGCCGGGGGCATGGGATGGGAGAGGAAACCAAAACCGAGGTAACCAGTGGTGATGAACAGAGCGACCGCCAAGCTGATGAGGGCATGGAAACGCAGCGCGGCCGTGATAATGGGCAGGAGGCTGAGAAACAAAAGGGGACTCTCGAGACCACCGGAGGTCGCCATCAGCCCCACCGCCAGCCCCGCGTCCACAATCAGGGTGATAACCGGAAGGGGGCGGGGAAAAAGCCGGACCAACAGGAGCAGGGTCACCAGCAGGTTATAGGCCACCGCTATGGTCACCAGGAGCAAGAGATAGAGTGAGGAGGGACTGGCAAAGCCATGTTCTCGGTCCAGCAAAGCGACGAGGACGGTGATGAACATGAGGACCCACCGCAAAATGTTGACCAGCCAATCTATTTGCAGGCGACGACGGACGCTGTCGAGCATTTTGGCATCCACTCCCCGGTGAGTGGTCATATGAAACGCCGCAGGTTCTCTGGAGGGCGCGCCCTGCCAGGACTGCGGCCGGAGACAGAAACAGAGTGGGCGCGAAGGGACTCGAACCCCTGACCTCCACAATGTGAGTGTGGCGCTCTGACCGTCTGAGCTACGCGCCCGCGAGGCGGATTATAGCACATACGATGTGGAAGGCAAGTTTCAGTCCGAACGAATCCCCCACCAGTACATATCCGCCAGCCGTTGGTGCTCCTGGTGTAGACGGACATAGCTCTCGTAGCGGTGGCGCTGAATGTGGCCCTCATCCACCGCCGCCCGAACGGCGCAGTCCGGCTCGACGGTATGGGTACAGTCGGAGAAGCGGCACCCGGCGACAAAGGGGGCAATGTCGGGGAAATAAGCGTCCAGTTCCTCTGGATCGACATCGAACAGGGCCAGAGCCTTGATGCCTGGCGTGTCAGCCACCCACCCCCCCTCGTCCAGCCGGAAGAGTTGGGAGACAACCGTGGTATGACGGCCCTTGCCGCTCGCCTCGCTGACCTCGCGCACGCGGAGCCCCAGGCCCGGTTGGATGACGTTGAGCAAACTGCTCTTGCCGGTGCCGGAGGGACCGATCAGTGCCGAAATCTTGGAGCGCAGTAGCTCAGCCAGTTGCTCTATGCCCTCCCCCGTCTCGGCGCTGGTGCATAGGACGGGGTAGCCGATCTCCTCGTAGATGGCAAAGAGCTGCCGGGCTTCGCCAGGGCTCACCAGGTCGATTTTATTGGCGCAGATAAGGGGAGGTATGTGCTGAATCTCGGCCCCCACGAGCAGCCGGTCCAGCATGCGCAGGTTGGGGGCAGGCTCGGCGCAGGCAAAGACAAAGACAGCTTGGTCCGGGTTGGCGAGGATGACCTGCTCCCGCTCGGAGAGGTAGCCATCGCGGCTCCAGCGGCGCACGTCCCGCCCGCTGGGGGCCAGCCGCGCCAGAACGCGCTCCCGCTCCAACACCTCCTCGATCATGCCGCTTCCATCGGCCGCCACCAGGACACGCACCCTGTCCCCCACAGCGACGGGGTCGGTGTCGAGGCGAGTCTTGGTGAGCCGCCCGCGCAGCCGGCAGACGACCTCCTGACCATCGAGATAGACAGTGTGGAAACCGCTCTGGGACTTGATAACCAGTCCGATGGATTGGTCACACATCGCAGTACAGCTTCAGTTCATAGGGATGAGGGCGGCTGCGGACAGCGCGGTCCTCTTCCTCGCGGGCAGCGATCCAGCGCTCGATCAGGTCGGCGGCAAAGACCTCACCAGCCAGCAGAAAATCGTGATCGGCGGCCAGAGCGTGCAGGGCGGCGGAGAGAGAGGTGGGGAGCGGCTTGACCCCCGCCCGCTGCTCGTCACTCCAGGAGAAGACATCGGCGTCGATAGGGCCAAAGCCAGCCGCGGTGGGGTCGACCTGGTTTTTGATGCCATCCAGTCCAGCCATCAGTTGGGCCGCCAGCGCCAGGTAGACGTTACAGGTCGCATCGGGGGGGCGGAACTCGATGCGCGCCGTCTCCGGCTGCGTGGCGTAACGAGGAATGCGCACGGCGGCACTGCGGTTGCCCAGGGAAAAGAAGCTGTTCACCGGGGCCTCGAAACCGGGAACCAAACGCCGGTAGGAATTGGTGCTGGGGTTGGTGAGCGCCAGCAGCGCCGGACCGTGGCTCAGCAGCCCGCCGATGTAGGCCAGGCTGGTAGTGCTCTGAAAACCATACCGCTCGGGGTCGTAAAAGAGGTTCCTGCCCTCCTTGAAAAGGTGCTGGTGAAAGTGCATGCCGCTGCCAGCCTCGCCGTAGAGGGGCTTGGGCATAAAGGTGACGGTCAGCCCGTGGGCCAGGGCGACCATCTTGGTGACGTATTTGACGATCATCGTCGCGTCGCCCGCCTTGACCAAACCCATCCGCGGCGTCTCGATCTCGCACTGGCCCGGCCCCCCCACCTCGTGATGGTGATACTTGACCGGGATGCCCATCCGCTCCAGGTGGAGCGCCATCTCCGTGCGCAAATTGTAGAGCGTATCTTTGGGCGGGATGGCATGATACCCGCCGTGGATGGGAATGACGTGACCGTGACCGCTGGTCCCACTCCCCCAGTCCGCCTCGCTGGATTCGACCCGGTATCCACAACGGTTAACGCCGTACTCGTAGGAGACGCGGTCAAAAACATAGAACTCGAACTCTGGCCCCCACATGCTGCGGTCGGCGATGCCGGTCCGGCGCATGTACTCCTCGGCCCGCATGGCCACGTTGCGGGGGTCGTTGTCAAAGATGACCTTGGTATCTGCCTCCAGTGTGGTGCAGATAAAGCTGAGCGTCGCGGTCTCCCAGAAAGGGTCGAGGAAGGCAGTGGAGAGATCGGGGACCAGCACCATGTCGCCAGCCTTGACCGAGCGGATACCGACCGCCGAGCCGTCAAAGCCCACACCCTCCTCCATCAGAGCAGGGGTAAAACGGGCAACGGGGATGGTGAGATGTCGCCACCGCCCCCAGAGATCGGTGAATTTGAGATCGATCATCCTGATCTCGCGCTCTTGGACGAACCGGCTGGCTTCTTCGAACGTTGCAAACATCGTCTCTCCTCTCGGCCCTTCCTGCGGAGGCTAGAACAGGCGGAGCTGCTCCGCTTCGGGAGGCGGTTCGTACTCGGCTATCTGCTCTGCCTGCTCCAGTATCTTGGGAATACGCTGAAAGTCCTCCTCGACCACCCGGCGCAGGGATGGCTGGTGAAGCGCCGCCGCCGGATGGTACAGCGGGTAGCAAAGCAGGCCACCGACACGGCGGGGGCGGCCATGTATCTGGGAGATGCGCGCGCGGGGGAAAAAGCGCGCCATCGAGAACCGCCCCAAGGTGACGACGAGGCGAGGCTGGAGCGCCGCCAGTTGCCGGTCCAGAAAATGGCTACAGGCAGCGACCTCTTCGGGCAGAGGGTCCCGGTTGGCTGGCGGGCGGCACTTGATGACGTTGGTGATATAGACCTGCTCCCGGCTCATCCCGATGCTACCCAAGAGCTCTTCCAGGAACCGTCCCGCCGCGCCAACAAAAGGCCGCCCCTGCTGATCCTCGTGAAAGCCCGGGGCCTCGCCGATGAACATGATCTGGGCGTCCTCCGGCCCCTCGCCGGGCACGCCATTGGTGCGCCCACGGTGCAAAAGACAAGCGGTGCAGGCGCGGACCTCGGCTGCGACCTTGGTGAGTTCGGACACAATTCCACCTCCTTAAGCCTGTGGCAACCTCTGCGCCAGGTGGCGCTCGGCCACTTGTTTGAGTTCCCAGAGCCGACCTATATCGCCCTCGTTCAGCGGGCCCAGCGCCATCAGCCAGGCATCCTCGCCGTCCCGGTAGTAGGCATGGCGCACGCTGGTGCGGACAAAGCCCACTCGAGCGTAGAGCTGCTGGGCGATCTTGTTGGAGGGACGGACCTCCAGCGTCACCCGACGCATGCCGCGACTGATAGCCTGCTCGATCATCGTCAGCAGGAGCCAGGTTCCCAGACCCTGCCGGCGCCAATCGGGATGGACGGCGATGGTGCTGACGTGAGCGCTCTCGGAGCGGAATCGCAGGCCCGCGTATCCCACCACCGCCACCTGCCTCCTCCGGCTCAGTGCCCCCCGCAGCCACGCGCTCCAGGTGGGTACGTCCGGCTCCTGGCGCAGTTGAAGGACACAGAACAGGACGTTAGCGCCAAACCGCAGTTCGTAGCGGTAGGCTGATTCCGGCCAGGGGGAGGGGAAGGAGCACCGCTCGATGGCCATCACGGCCGGGATATCGGCCTCGCGCATTGGACGCACAATGAAAGGGAGGTCCGGTGCGCTGATTATCTCTGTCGCTCGTTCTCCCACCACCTGGCGAGCCACCGTTGCCTCCCTAGTCGAGTGGGTGCAGGTAGAGCGGCACCAGAGTAACCGGGTCGTCCGCCTCGCCGTGACGGATGCGCTCCCAGGCCAGTTCGGCGAGAAACCCAGCCCGGCGTAGGCGGTGGGCGGGGGTGAGTATAACAGCCAATTCCCCCCGCTCCGTCAGCACGCTGTGTCCTCGCTCATCCACCTCGCCGCAAAAGAGCGTTGGCCGCTCTAGTCCCGCCGCCAGTTTTTCCCACGTCGTCAGACGGGGCTCCTCTCGAAGCTGCCAGCCCCTGCGCCAGCGGTAGGTGGCGACGCAGATGCGCCCCCGCCCTGCCTGTAACACCGCCACGAGAGGCCGCTGGTCCCGCCCCTGGGCCGCAGCCACCACGTCGAGGGTGGGGATTCCCACCAGGGGGATGGCGCGGGCCATGACCAGTCCCTTCGCCACCGCCAGCCCCACCCGCAGACCGGTGAAGGAGCCGGGGCCCGAGGTGACAGCCACGCCGCGCAGGTCGTCAGGGGCCAAACCCAGGTCCTCCAGCGCGGTCAACAAGCGAGGTGTGAGTTGAACCGTGTGCTGGCGACCCGCCTCCCAGGTGGCCTCGTAACGAACCTGCTGCCCATCGTAAAGGGCCAGGCTGGCAGTTCGCGTGGCTGTGTCCAGCGCCAAAAGCATTTTCACACCCCAAAGGCAGCGCGACGGAACGATTGCAGCAGGGCCAGGTGGGCCTCGCCCTGGGCGGTAAAGAGCACCCGCCGTCGTGAAGCGGAGCTCGGTTCCAGGCGGACCCACAGCCGCTGCTGCGGCAGGATGGGGAGAGCGCGTTCAGGCCACTCGATGAGAACCACGGCGTCCGGGTCACCCATCCAATCACCAAGTCCCAATTCCCAGACTTCGGCGCTGCTCCCCAGGCGGTAAAAGTCAGCGTGGAGCAAGCGCTTGTCACTGGCGGGGCGACGGTGTTCTCGCACCAGGACAAAGCTGGGGCTGGTCAACATAGAGACAGTGCCCCAGCCGCGACCGATCCCCTGGGCCAGCACCGTCTTGCCCGCCCCCAAGGGGCCTTCCAGGCAGATGACCTCGCCGCCCTGGAGCAGTTGGCCCAACCGGGCGCCGAGCCGGCGGGTCTGCTCTGGACCGCGACTGATGAACTCTAGGGAATGATCATCGAGAATCGGGGCCATCAGTGAGATTATACAACTGATAGGAGGACGGGACAAGCGGAGGGTTGGTCAGCAGATGAAGCGGATTAAGCGGATGGAGCGGATGAAGCGGATTGGGTGGATTGCGATCCGCCACGAGCAGAGCCAAAAGCCTTTTGGAGTAGAGGCTTTAGCCGGACCAGAACGGAGGCTTTAGCCGGACCGGAACGGAGGCTTTA
>JAOZPF010000049.1:6485-13434 GCA_029932895.1 Anaerolineae bacterium
GAGGCTTTAGCCGGACCAGAACGGAGGCTTTAGCCGGACCGGAACGGAGGCTTTAGGCGCACCTGCGGGGAGGGAGGCCCAGCACCCGCCTACGTGGGACTGCGCAGAGGGATTTTCTCTGCCGCGCGGCGGCGGGCAAAGAACCAGTAGTAGAGAAAGACAGCCACGATGTAGGCTGCACCCGTCCCCACAAAGACCGGCCCAAAGCCATAACGGTCCTGAATCCAGCCGCTAAGCTGCGGAGAAAAGGCCCAGCCAAAGTTCCAACTCATACTGACCAGGCTGGCAACTGTGGCTCGCGCCCCCGGTTCCACATGCTCCATCACAAACGCCTGATAGACTGGACCGGACATGTTCATCAACGCCAGACGAACCAGGTAGGCAAGTGCCGAGAGCCAGAACCAGGGCGCAAAACCCATCAGGAAGAGAAAGGGAATGGAGAGCGCCTGGGTGATGACGACCATCCTGATCTTGCCCAGGCGATCGGCAAGCGGCGGGGCGGCGAACAGCCCCAGCCCCATCGCCAGCGAGCCGATGGCAAAGAGAGTGCCGATCGTGGCGTCCGGCCGGCCATGGTTGACGCGGTAAAATACATTCACAAAAGGCATCAGCAGCCCTGCCCCCAGCGCCGTGACCCACATCGGGCCGATCATCCGGGCGAGCTGGCGCGGCTTGCGCCGGGCATACTGGAAAGGAGCAAAAAGGGAGCGGGAAGCGCGGGCCAGGCGGTCCTGATTCAGCAGGGAGAGAGGCAGGAGAGAAGAGCCGTTGACGAGAGCCACCACCAACAGCGCTCCGGCGTAGGCCGTCGTGCTGGTGGCGGCGACCATCCGCGCCGCTCCGATCCAGGTGGGCAGCCGACCGCCCAACCAGTTGCCCGCGAACCCGGCGACGGTCTGCAGGCCAAAGCTAAAGCTAAAGAGATAGCTCCGCTCCTCCTCACTGCTGTTCTCGGCCATAAAAGGCGCGCCCGTCACGCCAATGAGGGACTGACCCAGCCCAGAGAGGACGTTCATCGTCACAAACCCCGCCGGGCTGCGCCAGAGAACGACCCCCACCACAGATGCCACCGAGAGAGTACTGCCCAAGAGCAGCGTCGGCTTGCGCCCCAGCGCGTCGGAGACAAAGCCGGCCGGCAGCGCACCCAGCAGAGCCACCAAGCTGTTGACGGTGATCAGAGTGCCCAAAAAGCTCTCGGCGTACCCCTGGCTGAGGATGTAGAAATTGAACAGCAAGCGATAGACGCCGAAACCCAGCCCGGTGAGGATGACGCTCGAGAGGTAAAGGCGCGCGTTGGGTCGGAGAAGCCGTACCTTGTGGATATAGTCGCCCAGAGTTTGACGGACCCTCACGCTCGCTCCCCTCTCCAGCAGCCCGTCGTCGCCCAGCGGGCTGCCAGAATAGCTGGGCAGAGGCAAGTCGCGCGGCAGTCGCCGTGCGGCACAAGAATCCCTTGCCGGGAGCGGGAACGAGCCGTCACTATGGCGATGGAAAACCCCAGCAAGTGAACCATCAACGATTGAACAGCCACCTCAAGCCTCCTTCTTGCCGCGAAAGCCCTTGAGCTTGGCAGCCAGAGCAGCCAGCATCTCTTCGTTCACAGAGAAATACTTCATCCTCTCCTCCCGCCGCACCGCCAGCACCCCGCCGCTGACCATCAACTGCAAGTGGCGGGAGACCGCCGACTGGCTGATGCCGAGCCGGTCCACAATCTCTTGGGCGTAGAGTTCCCGTCCATCCAGGATAGAGAGAATCTGGAGCCGCGTTTCATCAGCCAGAGCCTTGAGAGGAGGAAAAAGGTCCTGGACCGCCGACGCCGGCACGCTCTCCGGCGCACCCGTGGGACGGCAGTTGTAGAGCAAAACCAGCGACGGGAACGGCCCGTCGACCCGGTGCAGCATCACATACGGCCCAATGTGGACGGAGGGAACAAAAATGAGCGTCGCCAGCTCGGCGCAGTCCCCGCACTCTCTGGGCGGGCGGCGGCCGGTGACGGCGGTAAAGACCGCGTCAAAGTCAGCGGCGTACTTCTGTCGGCGGTGGTACGCGACGCTGCGCTCCATCAGAGGCAGCGCGTCGCGGTACTCGTCGCGGTAGAACTGCTCCCAGAAACGAGTGACCGCCGAGACCAGGCACGTCCGCAATGCGGCAGGATCGCGGGCCAGGGCTATGACCCGCTCGGTCTGCCCCTCGTCCAACCACTCGAGAAAACATTGCCGCAGTGTCTCGACGTCATCGGGAGACGGAGGGGGGAGAGCGGAGTCGCGCTCCTGCGCACAGTGGGCCGCCAGCGCGTCCAATGTCGCCCGCACAAAGCGGTCGACGTCCGCCTCGCTCAGGCCCTCAAGCCAGGCGATAAAGGATTCGGCGTCGCGGTGAATGGGGTCGTCGGGTGGGGTACGGTGGATCGCCAGTGTGAGGGCAGAAGACTTGCCGAGAAGAGCATGAATAGCCTCCGCGTCGGCCCGCAGACCGGGGGAGAGAGCAGCGTGAGTGGCATAAATCCACTGCTCGAACCCCTCGACGCGGGGTGCGCTGACCACCATCCACACCGTGTCCAACAGAACCTCGGCCAGCGAGACCCGGAACGTGACCTCGAGCGGTAACCGCCCCCGCACCAACCCGACCTCCAACATCTCACCCTCCCAATATGATCATATCGCGATATGATTATATCGCGGCCCGGCGAGTTGTCAAGCGGGATTCGCCCGCCGCAGCCAGGCGTTTCGGGCGTCAGGTGGTCTTGACAAGGCTCTGCGAGACACACGATCGCCCTGGAGCCAGCGGGGGGCGAGGGGTTCCCGCTGCGGACGCACCCACCCCACCTTGACGCTGCGTTCTCCTCTGTTATAATACCGCCGCGCGGGGCGGCCCGCTCAGGCCGCCCGCTGCTGTGGAACGGACACAAATGTGGGAAAAATTAGAGGCAATTGAGGAACAATACGAAACGCTGGGCCAGCAGATGGCCCAGCCAGAGGTGGCATCCGACCACGTCCAGATCGCCAGACTGGCCCAAGAGCGCCAAGAACTGGAGGAGACGGTCGCTCTCTACCGTCAGTACCAGGCCAGACAACAGGAGTTGAAAGACGTGCGGCCACTTTTAGAAGAGCAGGACCCAGAGTTGCGGGAAATGGCCGCCGCAGAGGTCGAACGGCTGGAAACGCAGCTAGCCGCGATGGAGCAAGAACTCCGCCAACTCCTCCTGCCGCGGGACCCCCGCGACGAGCGGAACGTGATCATGGAGATCCGCGCCGGCACGGGCGGCGACGAGGCGGGACTGTTCGCCGCCGACCTGTACCGGATGTATACGCGCTACGCCGAGCGGCGGGGGTGGAAGACCAACATTCTGAGCAGCCACGCCACGGGCATTGGCGGCTTCAAAGAGGTGATTTTCGGCGTCCAGGGGCGCGGGGCTTTTTCCCGCCTCAAGTTCGAGAGCGGCGTCCATCGCGTCCAGCGCATCCCCATCACCGAGTCCTCCGGGCGCATCCATACCTCCACCGCCACGGTGGCGGTCTTGCCGGAGGTGAAGGAGGTCGAGGTCAAGATCGACCCCAAGGAGCTAGAGATCGTCGCCTACGGCTCCTCCGGCCCCGGCGGTCAGCATATGCAAAAGAACGCCACAGCCATCCGCGTCACTCACAAACCCACCGGCATCGTGGTCTCGTGCGAGTCGGAGCGCTCCCAGACCCAGAACAAGCTGCGAGCGCTGGGGGTACTGCGGGCACGGCTCTCCGAGATCGAACGGCAGAAGCAGGAAGCAAAGGTCGCCGCCACCCGCCGCGGTCAGGTGGGCACCGGCGAGCGGAGCGAAAAGATCCGCACCTACAACTTTCCCCAGAACCGGGTCACTGACCACCGCATCGGCCTCACGATCTATCGGCTGCCCGATGTCCTCGACGGCGACCTGGACCTCCTGATCGAGGAATTGATCGCCCACGAGCAGGTAGAGTTGGTCGGTTAGATGGTCGTGGAGACAGTGTTGAGGGAAGGCGCGGCGGCGCTGGAGGTGGCAACGGACGCCCCCTGGCTGGAAGCAGAGCTACTGCTGTCCCACGTCACGGGCTTGCCCCGTCCGGCGCTCCTGGCCCACCCCGAGCACTCTCTCCCGCCCCACCAGCTATCCAGTTATCGCGCCACTATCCGCCGCCGCACCGCCGGCATACCCCTCCCCTACCTCACCGGGCGGGTCGAGTTCTACGGCCTCGACCTAGCAGTGACACCCCATGTTCTCATCCCCCGTCCAGAAACGGAGACGCTGGTGGACCTGGCGCTGCAACGCCGGCCCGAGATGGTGGTGGACGTGGGCAGCGGCAGCGGGTGTGTGGCGGTGGCCTTGGCCGTCCACCTGCCGGGAGCGCGCGTGGTCGCCACCGACATCTCGGCGGCTTCGCTACAGACCGCCAGGGCCAACGCCCGCCGCCACAGAGTGCAGGACCGGGTCCGGTTGGTGCAATGCGACCTAGTGGCCGCTCTCACCGGGCCAGTCGACCTGCTGGTCTCTAACCCACCCTATGTGGCGCGGGGGGAGTGGGCCTCTCTGCCCATGTCGGTGCGGCAATATGAACCGGCTCTGGCCCTCGATGGCGGGCCGGACGGGCTGGCGGTGATCCAGCGGCTATTGGCGACCGGCCCTCGTATCCTGCAGCCAGGCGGCGCGATGCTGGTCGAGATCGGTGCCGCTCAGGGCAAAGCAGCGACGCGCCTGGCCCAATCCATCCTGCCAGGAGCTCGTGTCGCCATCCACCCCGACCTAGCGGGGCGGGACCGCGTGCTGGAAGTCGTACTGCCGGGGAGATCGCGGTGAAGACAGAGGTCATTCGCACAGTCGAGCGGGGCGCGGTGGAGCGAGCAGTGGCCGTGCTGCAGACTGGCGGACTGGTCGCTTTCCCCACCGACACGGTCTATGGGCTGGCGGCACTCCCCACGAGCCAGAATAACGTGGAGCGCCTCTACAAGGCCAAGGGCCGGCCGGTCGGGCGTCCCATTGCTCTGTTGCTGTCGGACACCGACCAATTGACCAGGGTGGCCGTATTGCCGCAAGTGGCCCACCCTCTGGTGCGCCGCTTTTGGCCCGGCGGCCTCACCCTCGTCCTGACCAAGACCAGGACGGCATGCGAGTCGGTCAACCCCGGCCCGACGGTGGGGGTGCGGGTGCCCAATCTCGTCCTGGCCCTTGACCTGATCCGGGCTGCCGGCGGCTGCCTTGCCGTCACCAGCGCCAACCGCTCTGGCGAACCGGCTGCCATGACCGCTAGCGAGGTGGTGGCGCAACTGGGCGGGGCGATCGAGCTGGTATTGGACGGCGGACGCGCCCGCGGCGGCATCCCCTCCACAGTGCTGGATTGCACCGTCTGGCCGCCCATGATATTGCGGCGCGGAGCCGTCCCCGAATCGTCAATCCGCGCCGCCCTGCACCTCGCTGCCCTCCCCGTTACCAGGGAGGAACAGTGAGCGAGAATGAGGCGCGCCTCCGCGCCGACCTAACCCTGACAAGGAGACGAAATTTGACAGACCAACGTGGCTTTACTCTGTGGTTCACCGGCCTCTCTGGGGCGGGCAAGACGGCCATCGCCAAAGAGGTGGAGAAGGAGCTGCACAACCGGGGCCTGAAGGTGGAACGACTGGACGGCGACATCGTCCGCCAGAGTTTGACGCGGGACCTGGGCTTTAGCAAGGAGGACCGCGATAGGAATATCGAGCGGGTGACGTTCGTTGCCAAGCTGCTCACCCGCAACGGCGTGGCGGTCATCTGCTCCTTCATCTCCCCCTACCGGGAGCGGCGAGCCAAGAGCCGCGCCGAGATCGGCGAGTTTATCGAGGCCTATGTGGAATGCCCGCTGGACGTGCTCGTCGAGCGGGACGTAAAGGGACTGTACAAAAAAGCTCTGGCGGGAGAGATCCAGAACTTTACCGGGGTTTCCGACCCCTACGAGCCGCCGGAAAACCCGGCCATTGTCTGTCATACAGCGGAGGAGACGCTGGCGGAGAGCACAGCCAAGGTTATCTCCTATCTGGAGGAGAACGGGTACATCCCCGTCCCGTAGGCTCTACCGCTCCAACAGAATCGTCACCGGGCCGTCGTTGTGGATTTCCACCAGCATGTGGGCGCCAAAGACGCCCGTTTGCACAACGACCCCGGTCTGAGCCAGGGTGCGGGCGAAATGGTCCACCAGCGGCTCCGCCACATCGGGCGAAGCCGCGCCGGTGAACGACGGGCGCCGTCCCTTGCGGGCATCGGCATAGAGGGTGAACTGGGAGATAACCAGGGCCTCTCCACCGACGTCCAAGAGGCCCGCGTTCATCCGCCCTCCCGCATCCTCAAAGATGCGCAGGCCGGCCACCTTCCGTGCTAGCCACTCTGCCTCTCTCTCGGTGTCGCCGTGGGCGACGCCGACAAGCACCACTACCCCCAGCCCGATCTCACCGACGACCCGGCCCTCTACGCTGACCGAACCCCGGTTGACCCGCTGCACCAGCGCGCGCATTCCGCCCCTACAACCTGGACGGCGGCAACCCCACCGCCTCTTTGACCTCGGCGATCACCTCACTGGCGATGGCCGAGGCCCGCCGCGCTCCGTCCGCCAGCGTGTCCCACACTCGCTCCGGTTCGGCCTCCAGCGCCGCACGCCGCACGCGGAAAGTGGCAAAGTGGTCAGCTAGGTTGCGGGCAAAGAGCCGCTTGCACTCTACACAACCGATCCCCGCCGTCCGGCACTCGTCCCCGATCCATCCGACATCGTCGGGGGAGAAGAACTGGTGCAGGGCAAAGACGTTGCAGACCTCCGGCCGGCCGGGGTCGGAGCGATAACGGCGCTGGGGGTCGGTGACCATGCGCATCACCCGCCGCTCGATCTCTTCCGGCGAGGCAGCGATCTCGATGTGGTTGTCGAGCGACTTGCTCATCTTTTGCTCGCCGTCGATCCCCAGCACTTTGGGAAACTCGGTG
>JAOZPF010000050.1 GCA_029932895.1 Anaerolineae bacterium
CCACCACTTGGCGTTCAGGGCGTGCAAGAGGTAGAAATCGACCCGCTCTGTCTGCAACCGCTCCAGTTGCTCATCAAAGTAGCGGTCGAAATCGCTGGCCGATTCGACCAGCCAGCATGGCATCTTGGTCGCCAGCCGCACCCGCTCGCGGTAACCGTCCTGGAGAACACGGCCCACGAACTGCTCGCTCTGCCCCCTGTGGTAGGGATAGGCCGTATCGATATAGTTGACACCGTGGTCGATAGCGTAGCGGACCATCCGTGTCGCCTCCGGCTCGTCGATCCGTGCCGGGTCGTCGTCGACCACCGGCAGCCGCATCATGCCAAAGCCCAGCGCCGACGGCTTCCAGGTCAGTTTGCCAAACGTGCGATAGTCCACCAGCTAACCCCTTCTCGGACGGACCCGGGTCGAGTGGCGTCTCTGCCGCAACAGGTCGCGGATGTGCGAGCCCATCACCCGCACGATGGGTGATGGCTCCTCCGGCTGCCAGTCCCGCAGCGTCTCCTGCTGCGGCAGGGGCCACGTTTCCGGTGAGTGCACAATAGTGCCGGGCAGCCGCGCCGTCTCCAGCACCGCCAGCGCCTGGCGGATCACCCGCATCTGCTGCGCCGCATTGTGGGGCTGGCCCAGCGGGTGACCAAAGGGAAACTCGACAGCCAGCGTGCGCGGCACGCCCACCCGCTCCGCCCAGAACGGCATTGGCGTCACCATCACCGTGGCGAGACCGGCAGCCTCCAGCGTCCGTGCCAGCACGGGCACGTTGGTACTGCAATCCGGTCAGGCCGGTGTGAGCAGCACACAATCCACCCCCTCCTCCTTCAGCCGCTGCGCCACCTGCGGGCCGTAGGTCTGCTCCCAGGCTTCAGTGTGGGGCGCAAAGCCCTGGTAGCCCATAAAAGAATAAGCGTGCTCTGCCAGCCCGCCGATGCGTCCCTCAGCCACCAGTTCCTGGAAGCGATGGACAGGGAGAAGAACGTCGATATCGGCCAGTACGTCACGCGCGTTATAGTGCAAATGGCTGACCCCCACCTGGGGATTGGCGACCGGGATGGTACGGAACGTCGGGTCGCCCCACGTCGGTTCCGCCCGCTCCCGTTCCACGTCGAACGGCGGCTCGACAACCCGCTGATACAGTCCTCCCGAAGTCACCAACCCAAAAGTACATTGGGCAAGTGGGCGCGGCAGATCAGTCCATGGGATGGGAAACTCCGGCTGGCGGTCCGTCGTCTGATAGTAGGCAGCGATGACGCGAGGCAGGTACTTGAAGCTATCCACATCCATTCGCTGCTCCACTCAGTCGCCCATCATGATGAACAAGGGCTTCATCTCAAAGCTCTTGTACTTGGGCCGCAGTCGCTCCGTGTGATAGTATTTCTCCACATCGACGACCTTCTTCGAGCTGACCACTACCTCGATGGGCATATTGTCATACCGCCCGTTCTTT
The DNA here is from genome assembly GCA_029932895.1 of Anaerolineae bacterium. Taxonomy (GTDB): domain Bacteria; phylum Chloroflexota; class Anaerolineae; order B4-G1; family DUEL01; genus JAOZPF01. The sequence goes on from JAOZPF010000050.1 coordinate 1,445, forward strand.
AGCACCACGAGACGACCGTGAATGCCCTTGAGGACCAGGTCCAGCGCCAGGTTGCCATAGGCCATCGGGACGATCGAGTCGATGGCGTCGGGGTCGCCCCCGCGCACCAGGTAGCCGAGCTTTTGGTTGATGACGTTGACCTGCCGTCCGTTGTTAAAGTGAGGGGAGAGTTCCTTGAGCTTGGCCGACACCAGGTCGCCGATCCCGCCCAGCTTCATGTGACCGTAGGCGTCGGTAGTGCGATCCTTAAAGATCATCTCGCTGCCCTCGAACACCGCTCCCTCCGAGACCAGAGCCACCGAATAGTGGCTGGGGTTCTTGCGTCGGTCCTCGCTCATCAACTCGGCCAACCGCTCGATATCGAACTCGAACTCGGGGATGACGCAGCGATTTGCCGCCCCAGCCATCGTCGGCAGCATAGCCGTAAAGCCGGCGTAGCGGCCAAAGACCTCCAGAACCATATACCGCTCGTGGGAGCCGGCTGTCGTGCGCAGGATGTTGGAAAGCTCGATCGTCCGCGTCACGCAGGTGCTAAAGCCGATGCAGTAATCCGTCCCCGGCACGTCATTGTCCATCGTCTTGGGGATAGCGATGACGTGGACGCCCTCCTGGTACAGTCGCACGGCATAGCTGAGAGTGTCGTCCCCCCCGATGGGGATGAGGTAGTCAATGTTCAAAAACTCTAGATTCTTGAGCACCTCCGGCGTGAGGTCGTTCACCTCGTCGTGGTATTCCTCCTTCAGGTGGTCCGGGACGTACGGTTTAGTCACCTTGGTGGGGTTGGTGCGTGAAGTGTGGAGGAACGTCCCTCCAGTCCGCCCCGTTTTGTTGACAATCTCCTCGGTCAGGAGCTGGTAGTTGTCGCTGTTGTCGGCCTCCTTGTCACGGACGATCTCGATAGCGCCAGCCCACCCGCGCCGGATGCCGATGACGTCATACCCCTCTTGAATCGCGCGGATCGTGATCGCCCGGATCGCCGGATTCAGCCCCGGCACATCCCCGCCGCCGGTCAGGATACCAATCACACCCTTTCTGGACATCATCCCACCTCCATCATCGCCTCACCCGCCCCTCACCACCTGCCCAAAGCGGGCCAAGTCCTCCTCGGTATGCTCATAGGGGCAGTACCGATGCTCGCCAGGGATATATCCGTGCACCGGGCAGATGCTAAAGGTAGGGGTGAGCGTGTAATAAGGCAGCCGAAAGTTCTCGGCAATAGTACGCACCAGCCGGCGGGCCTGCCGCCAGTCGTCCAACTGCTCGCCAAGAAAGACGTGCACCACCGTCCCGCCGGTGTAGAGCGTTTGCAGGTCATCCTGGTGCTCCAGCGTCTCAAAGAGATCGTCGGTGCACGAGACCGGCAGGTGGGTCGAGTTGGTATAGGAGGGGGCCTCGTCCGTGCCCGCGGTGATGATGTCGGGGAAACGCTTCTTGTCGGCCCGGGCGAGGCGGAAGGAGGCTCCCTCGGCGGGGCTGGCCTCCAGGTTGTAGAGATTCCCCGTCTCTTCCTGGAAACGGGCCAGCACATCGCGCATAAAGAGGAGGGTGCGCACAGCGAAATCCTTTCCCTCCGGGTGGGCGATCCCCACCCCCAACAGGTTCAGGCAGGCCTCGTTCATCCCGATCAGGCCGATGGTAGAAAAGTGATTGGACCAGTAATTGCCGAACCGTTGCTTGATGCCCCGCAGATAGTGGCGGCTGTAGGGATAGAGGCCCTGCGCGGTGCGCTGTTCCAGCACCTGGCGCTTGATCTCCAGGCTGGTCCGGGCGACCTCCATCAGGGCTTCGAGGCGCGCCGCAAAGTCCGCCTCGTCGCGGGCCAGGTAGGCCAGGCGAGGCAGGTTTATCGTCACCACGCCCACCGAGCCGGTGAGCGGCGCGGCGGCAAAAAGCCCACCGAGCCGCTTGCGGAGCTCGCGGTTATCCAGGCGCAAGCGACAACACATACTGCGGGCATCCTCGGGCTTCATGTCGCTGTTGACAAAGTTGGCCCAGTAAGGAATGCCGTAGCGACTCGTCATGGCGAATACCGGCTCCAGGTTGGGGTTCTCCCAGTCGAAATCGGGGGTGACGTTGTAGGTGGGAATGGGGAAAGTAAAGACACGCCCCCTGGCATCCCCTTCCAGCATCACCTCGGCAAAGGCGCGATTGAGCAGGTCCATCTCGTGCTGAAACTCGCCATAGGTCTCGCGCTGTGGCTCCCCACCGATGATGACCGGGAGATCGCGCCAGGTAGAGGGAGGGAGCAGGTCCATCGTCTGGTTCGTGAACGGCGTCTGGAACCCCACCCGTGTGGGGACGTTGATGTTGAACACATACTCCTGCAACGCTTGCTTGACCTGATCATAGTTCAGGCCATCGTAGCGGATGAAGGGGGCCAGCAACGTGTCAAAGTTCGAGACCGCCACCGCTCCGGCCGCCTCGCCCTGGAGAGTGTAGAAAAAATTGACCAGTTGGCCCAAAGCGGTGCGCAGATGCTTGGGCGGCTTGCTCTCGACCTTGGCCGGCACCCCGCCAAAGCCCTGCATCAAGAAGTCTTGCAGGTCCCAGCCGCAGCAATAGACCGAGAGCATCCCCAGGTCGTGCAGGTGCAACTCCCCTTCCGTATGGGCCTGCTGCACCTGAGACGGGTAGGTCTTGTGCAGCCAGTAGCGGGCGGCGATGGAGGAGGCCACGTAAAAGTTCAGCCCCTGGAGGGAATAGTTCATATTGCTGTTTTCGTTGACCCGCCAGTCCGCCCGCTGGAGGTAGTCGTCCACCAGCTTCTCCGTGTCGAGGAGCATCTGCCGTACTGCCAACTCCTCCTGCCTCTGCCGATAGCGGACGTAAGCCTCGGCCACCTCCGCGTAGCCCGAATTTACCAGCACCTCCTCGACCACCTCCTGGACATCCTGCACGCTGGGGTTGGTATCATCGCGGCCGAACCGCTCCTCCAAAAGCCCCACTGCGGCCCAGGAGAGCGTCTCGGCCCAGCGGTACCCCTTGCCATTCCCCACCGCTCTGGCGGCGGCATAGATGCTGTTCTCGATCCGGGCGCGGTCGAAAGCGACCACCGCACCATCCCGCTTGACTACTCGGCTCACACCCATCCCCAATCCCCTACTCCGACAACAAACGATTGATCTCCTTGCGCACTGCCTCCAGGTCCTCTAGCCCCAGGTAGACGATGGCATAGCGAATATACGAGACCGGGTCCAGTTCTCGCAGCTCCGCGATCACCAGGTCACCGATCAGCCGGCTATCCACCTCCGCCTTGCCCTCCTGCCGGATGCGGGCTTCCACCAGGTCCACCAACCGCTCCAGGTCGTCGGCCGAGACCGGCCGCCGGGCGCAAGAGATGCGCAGGCCAGAGAGCAACTTGTCCCGGTCGAATTCTTCCCGCCGCCCATCCCGTTTGACCACCAGCGGGGTGGTGAGAATCGCCCGCTCCAGGGTCGTGAACCGCTGCCCACAGGCCCGGCATTCCCGCCGCCGGCGAACGCCACGGGCATCATGGTCGGTAGCGATGACGCGCGTGCGCTTGGAATCGCAATACGGGCACTTCATCCGCCAACTCCTTTCACTTGGGAGGGAAAAAACACCAGATATGGGGGTTCGACAATGCCAAAACCCTATATCTGGGGGTTCATATTTATTATACCACAAGCGGCGAAAGGAAGCAAGAGAAATCGGCGGGGGAACCTTAATATTTGCCGCAACTGCGTGAGGAAAGCCGCCAGGCTCGCCGATGCACCAACTAGCCAGATTGCCAACGTGTCCGCTCGCGCCGGGAGAGCACTTGGGTTCGCCCCTGCCGGGACCGACGAACCGGCGCTACGATTTACCCCAAAAAGCAGCGGGCTCCCTCGTCCGTGTTGGGTCAAAGAGGCGCATCGCACTCCTCGAACAACACGTTTGAGGGGGACCACCCAAGAAGCGAGGAACAAGCACACTCAGGGGTTTGCGTCCGCAGAGGGCAGGCAGAGCGAACGGGCGGCACAGGAGGCCATCCGCTCGCTCTGCCCCATCAATGAGCAGGCCAGGTTGAGGCTAGCGGCTGCTGAGGCTGCGGCGCAAAAAGGCCGGGATGTCCAGATCGTCCTTGTCAAAGGCAGGCAACGGATGGTCCAGCGGTTCCCGGACCACCGCCCGCGTGGCCCGCGGCCGGGGCGCGCCGCCGTCAAAGCCAGTGGCGATGACGGTGATGCACACCTCGTCACCCATCGTCTCGTCGATCACTGCACCAAAGATGAGATTGACGTCGGGATGCGCGGTGTCCTTGATGATCGATGCCGCCTCGTTCACCTCGTAGAGGCTCAGGTCCGACCCGCCGGTGATGTTGAAGAGAATGCCCCGCGCGCCGTCAATGGTGATGTCGAGCAACCGGCTGGAGACGGCCTGCTGCGCCGCTTCCACCGCCCGGTTCTCACCGCTGGCCCGACCAACCGCCATCAAGGCCGCCCCGCCCTCCGACATCACCGCCCGCACGTCGGCAAAGTCGAGGTTGATCAACCCCGGAACGGTGATCAGCTCGGAGATGCCCTGGATGCCCTGGCGGAGAACGTCATCGGCGGTGCGGAAGGCGTCCTGCAAACTGGCCCGCTTCTCGACGATCTCTAGCAGCCGGTCGTTGGGAATCACGATCAGCGTGTCGACGTGCTCCTTCAACGCCTCAATGCCCTGGACAGCCACGTCCTCACGCTTCCTGCCCTCGAAGGAAAAGGGCCGCGTGACGACGCCGATCGTCAGGGCATCGATCTCGCGGGCGATCTTGGCGATCACCGGAGCCGCCCCGGTCCCCGTCCCGCCACCCATCCCAGCGGTGATAAAGACCATGTCGGAGCCCTGGAGAACCTCGTACAGCTCGTCCGCCGATTCCTCCGCTGCCTTGCGCCCAAGATCGGGGTCTCCACCCACACCCAGGCCCCGCGTCAGTTTGTCACCGATGCGGACTCGGGTGGGAGCATCGGAGAGCAGGAGCGCCTGGGCATCGGTGTTGACAGCGACAAACGAGACGCCCGAGATCCCCTCCTCGATCATGCGGTTGACAGCATTGCTGCCGCCCCCTCCCACTCCGATCACCTGTATCTGGGCAAAGTTCTCAACCTGTTGTGCTCTGTGCATCTTGTACCTCCTCTAGCCTAGCTGGTATCCGCCCCAACCAACCGACCAACTATCCTGGCAACAACGTTCGCAACCAATTCAAGAACCGCCGTCCTGCTGGCGAACCTCCACGCGGCAGCGGACGCCGCGCGTCGGCCATCATTCCCCAGCGCACCAATCCCGCCGCCACTGCATAGGCTGGGCCATCGATCCGGTCCACCAAGCCAGTCAACCCCTGCCACGTGCCAATACGCACGGGCAGCTCCAGCACCTCGCGCGCCAACTCCTGGATGCCGGGCAGGAGGGCCGTCCCCCCGCAGAGGATCACCCCGGCTGGAAGAAGCCCGTCGTAGCCAGAACGCTTGATCTCCTGCGCCACCATCCCCAATATCTCTTCCGCCCGCGCCTCAATGATCTCGGCCAGCTTCCAACGCGGCATCGTCTGCGGCCCGTCCTCTCCAAAGGGCGCCGCCGGAAACCGCTCCTCCTCCCCCACCTGAGTGGGAAGGGCATGACCGTAGCGGACCTTGACCTCCTCCGCCGCACCCGTCGGCAAGCGCAGGCCAATGGCGACATCGTTGGTGATATACTCCCCGCCGATGCCCAACGTCGCCGCGTGCCAGATCGTGCCCTCGATGAAAATGGCCACATCGGTGACACCGCCGCCAATATCGACCAGCACCGCTCCCATCTCGCGCTCGTTCTCCGCCAGTGCTGCGTCCCCAGCAGCGATGCCAGAGAGCACTGCTTCGTCCACCTCTACCCCCGCCGCAGCGACGCACTTGGTCAGGTTCTGGATAGCGGTCGTGGAGCCGGTGACGACATGGGCCTCCACCTCCAGCCGGAAGCCGTGCATCTCTAGCGGGTCACGCACCCCCTCCTGCCCGTCAACCACGTAGAAGCGGGGGATCACGTGGACCAATTCCCGGTTGTGGGGAACGACCACCGCCCCAGCGGCATCGAGCGCCCGGTCCACATCCTCCACGGTGATCCCCTCCCCCCGTCCGGAGACTGCGATCACCCCACGGCTGTTGATGGAGGAGATGTGCGTGCCACTCAGGCTCACATAGGCCCGCTCGACCTGGTAGCCGGAGCTGCGCTCCGCTTCCTCCACCGAGGCCGCGATAGCCTCCGTCGCTTCGGCCACGTTGACGACGACGCCCTTGCGCATCCCGTGCGCCGGGACCACCCCCACGCCGATGATACGCAGCTCCCCCTCGTCATAGACCTCGGCGACCAGCGTACAGACCTTGCTGGAGCCCACATCTATACCGACCACTGTTCGTTCCACGGCAACCTCACCAGTCGTTCGTCTCGGAGTAATACGGGGCCTCTGGGAAACGCACATCGACGAAACGGGGTTGAATGCCCCGCTGCAGCAGATGATTCCGCAATACACCGTAGGTCCGCAATCGCTCTGCCATCCCGGTTCCCTGCCCGACGACAACCCGCCAGCCAGCAGGGTCGACCAGCACCAACCCCCTCCCGGAACGATAAATGACACGTCCCGGCTCGATCCCCAGTCGCGTCAGTTCCGCTAGCCCCAGCAGCACATCCCGCTCGACCAGTCCCCGGTCATCAGTGGGCAGGTCTCCCACCACGGTCCATCTCCCTTCCAGCGGGTGATCGGCGGGGGAGACCGCACCGGCCCCGTCCACCCACAGCCTCCTCCCATCCGCCGTCTCCCAGTTCAGGAGCGGCGGCCATTCGACGACAGAGATGACGCAGTTGGCTGGAAGAGAACAAGAGACCTCGGCCTCCTTCACGGCGGGCAACTGGGCCAAAATGCGAGTTGCAGCCGCCCGACCGTTCGTCCAGAGGATGTGAATGTGCGCCAGGCCGCTGGCAGCCAGAAGCTCGTCCGGCGAGACGCGGCTCGCCCCGACCACCTGCACCCCCGTCACATAGAAGCGAGGGCTGAACGCGAACCAGAGCGTCAGCGCCAGCAAGAGCGCTACCCCCAGCCCCGCCGCAACCCAGGCCGGCTGGATGACGACAGGCTGGACAACCTCCCGCCGGGAGACGGTCCGCCGGCCCAGCACCAGCGGTACGCTCTGTTCATACTGCTGCCGACGCCGCCTGCTCCGCCCGCGCGGTTTGCTCATCTCAGCTCTCCTCAGGCCGGTAGGAGGTCTCATTGCGCTCCCGGTCCGCGTGCCGCTCCAGCGCCAACTCGATCAGCCGGTCGATCAGCTTGGGATAAGGGAGGCCGCTCGCCTCCCACAGCTTGGGATACATGCTGATCGCCGTAAAGCCGGGGATGGTGTTCAACTCGTTGATGTACAACTCGTCCGTCTCCCCCGCCAGCAGGAAATCGGCGCGCGCCATCCCGGCGCAATCGATAGCCACATAGGCCTGCACCGCCAGCGCCTGTATCCGCTCCGCCAGCTCCGGCGGGATGGGGGCCGGGACCAACAACCTGGACGCAGCCTCTCCCTCGTCGAGGTACTTGGACTCGTAGCTGTAGAACTCGCGGCTGGGAACGACCTCGCCCGGCACACTGGCGACGGGGTCGTCGTTGCCGAGGACGCTGACCTCGATCTCTCGCGCCTCGGGCACCGCCGCCTCGACCAGCAGTTTCCTATCATACCGCGCCGCTTCAGCCAGCCCCCGCGCCAACCCCTCCCGCCCGTGGCACTTGGAGACGCCAACGCTGGAGCCCAGGTTGGCGGGTTTGGTAAAGAGCGGGTAGCCCAACGCCGCTTCAACCCGATCCATCACCCCCTCTGGGTCCGTGTCCCACTCTTGGCGCATAATCAGGACATGATCCACAATCGGCAGCCCGTGGGCCTGCATCACATCCTTAAAGATCGCCTTATCCATCCCCACAGCGGAACCGGTCACCCCAGCCCCCACGTAGGGGATGCCAGCCAGCTCCAACAGCCCTTGCAATGTGCCATCCTCCCCATAGGGGCCGTGCAGGACAGGAAAGATGACGTCCAATTCGGTCAGCCTCGCGGGCGGCGGATAATCCTCCCCCTCCTCCAAAACCATCAATCCCCGGTGGGAGGGATCGCCCAGCAGGGCAGCAGGCTGGCTGAGGGAACTGTCACCCGCCGTGAGCGCCCTCATCGGGTCCCCGGCGGCGATCCAGCGCCCCTCCTTGGTGATGCCGATCGGCACCACCTCATATTTTTCGGGGTCCATCGCCGCCATCACCGAGCGCGCGGAGGCCAGGCTGACCTCGTGTTCGCCCGAGCGCCCCCCAAAGACCACCCCCACCCGCACCTTGCGCGCCACTATCCTGCCTCCATCGCCCAATCTCCCACCAACTCGATCTCGGGTTCCAACCGCACCCCCAGCCGGAGTTCCACCTCCGCCTGCACGTGACGGATCAAGGCCAGGACGTCGGCCGCTGTGCCATCTCCTGTGTTGATGAAAAAGTTGGCGTGTTTTTCCGACACCTTGACCCCACCGATGCGGTAACCCTTTAGCCCCACACCTTCGATCAGCCGCCCGGCGTGGGCATCCGGGCTGTTCTTGAAAGTCGATCCCATCGTCGCCCCACTGGGGTGGCGGGTCCGCCGCCAGTGGACGATCTCGGCCATCCGCGCCTCCAACGCCTCACGGTCGCCGGGGCGCAGTTGGAACGTCGCCGCCAGCAGCACTGGCCGCTCGCTGGGAGGCTGCCGCTTGATGCGGCTGGAGCGATAGACGAATTCCATCCACGTTCCCGGCCGCTCAACCACCACTCCATCCCGCTCCAGGAGCGTAACAGTGCGCAGCACAGAGCCGACGTCGCCGCCAAAGGCCCCGGCGTTGCCGACCACCGCACCACCGACCGTCCCTGGCAATCCGGCGGCCCACTCCAACCCCGCCAGCCCCTGTGCCACCGTCTCCCGCGCCAACCCAGCCATCAACTTGCCCGTCTCCGCTCGCACCTCGCCATCCGGCTCAACCCACGCCCGGTCGGCCTGGTTGAGGATCACCAATCCCCGCACCCCAGCATCGGCCACCAGGACGTTGCAGCCGGAACCCAGCACCAGGTAGGGGACGCCATAGTCGCCAGCCAGCCGCACCGTTTCCGCCACCTCCTCCGCAGTGCGACAGACCGCCAGCAGGTCCGCCGGCCCGCCGACGCGCATACTGGTGTAGGGAGCCAGCGGCTCGTCGCGCCGCACCCGCTCCCCCACCACCTCGGCCAGTCTCCCCACCAACGTCTCCACAGCCTCCTACCGCCCTCCCTGCTTCCTTCGCGTCCGCACCAATTGCAGCTTGACCGCCATCACTCCGCACTCCAACCGCCGGCGGGCACGCTTCCGCTTGCGAACGCCGCGCAGACGACGCCCTAGCCGTTCACTCTGCATCGATCCCCTCCTCTCCCCTGAGCGCGATCAGCAACCACTCCCCCACCAGGTCGCCATCGCCCGCCCCCAGGGTCAGCACCACATCTCCCTGGCCGACCTCTGCCCCCAGGACCGCGACCGCCTCCTCCCGGGAAGAGACCAACCGGGCGTCGGGGTGGTCCATCGCCGCCACCACGTCCTGGCTGGAGACACCCAACGTGTCCCGTTCGCGGGCGGCGTAGATAGGCAGCACCAGCACGTGGTCAGCCTGACCGAAAGCGCGGGCGAACCCGTCAAAGAGCGCCCTGGTCCGGCTGTACGTGTGCGGCTGCCAGACCGCCCACAGGGCGCGGCCGGGGAACCGCTCGCGGGCCGCAGCCAGCGTGGCCCGGATCTCGGTAGGGTGGTGGGCATAGTCATCCACCACCGTCACCCCATCCGCCTCCCCCTTTAGCTCAAAGCGGCGGGCCGTCCCCTGGAACCCTCCCAGGGCGGCGCGGGCGGTGGGGAACGGCACTCCCAAATGGTCGGCCACCGCCAGTGCAGCCAGCGCGTTGAGGACGTTGTGCGCCCCCGCCAGCCTCAGCCGCACCTCTCCCAGCGCCTGTCCCCCCTTTACGGCGACAAAGCTCGCCCCGCCCGCCGGGCTGGAGCGCAGGTCGCGGGCGGTCCAGGTCGCCTCCTCGCGCAGCCCATAAGAGACCACCGGCTGGCCCTGGGCCACCAATCCCGCCCCGATCTCGGCCGCCACCCGGTCGTCACGACAGACCACCAGCAGACCGGCAGGCGGCAGGAGGGCCACAAAGTCGGCAAAGGCAAGCCGCAGGTGGCCCGGGGTGGGATAGCAATCCGGGTGGTCATACTCCACGTTAGTCACCACCTCCACCTGCGGACGCAGCCCCAGGAACGTCTGCTTATACTCGTCCGCCTCCACCACAAAGTGCGGCCCGGTTCCCCAGCGGGCGTTGGTCCCCAGTCCGGTCACCACACCGCCGATGATAAAGCTCGGGTCCAACCCCCCTTCCCATAGAATAGTGGCGATCATCGCCGTCGTCGTCGTCTTGCCGTGGGTACCGGCGACGGCGATGCCAATATGCTCATCCATCAACGTTCCCAGAACCTCAGCCCGGCTGACGACCGGGATGGAGGCGGCCCGCGCCGCCACCACCTCCACGTTGTCCTCCGGCACTGCCGCGGAGACGATCAACATATCCGCCCCGTCCACCTGCTCGGCGCGATGGCCCACATAGACCTGCGCGCCGTCCCGCGCCAGCGCCTCGGCGACGGGGGAGAGAGAGAGGTCGGATCCAGAGACCACGGCTCCCTGTTCCATCAGCACGCGGGCGATGGCGGACAGTCCCGCCCCGCCGATACCCACGAAATGGACATGCTGGTTCTGAAAGCGTCTCTCCGTCATATGAATACGATGATGACGAACACGAAAGCCAACCCCACCGCCAGGTAGAGTGGCGGCCCAGTGATCAACCGTGGCGGGAGGTATGGCAAGACTTTATAGGCCGTGGTCCCCTCCTGCGGCGGCTTGATCCCGCCGATGCCCACCGCGTCGGAGTCGTAAACCATCACACTCACAATCTCGCCGCTCTCGTCCGGCCTCGGTTGCACCGACCTCTGATCGGCCGGCACGCCGTAATACGCCTCGTCCACATAGAACCAAAGCGTGCCGACGATGAGGATGCCGTTCAGCAAGCCGATGAAAAAGCCCAGCAGCAGGTCCTGCAACCGCTCGCGGGCCACCTTCGAGCCCAGGCGCTGGGCCAGGGTAGGGCTGGCATAGCCAAAGAGGACGATCACGGCAAAGACGATCAGCCGTATCCAGAACTGGCTCATCGGCTGCAGGCCTCTCCAGAGATCGCTGATCGGTGGGACCATCGCTGTCAGCACCTGCTCGATAAAGAGAGCCAGGGCCACGCTGAAAGCGACAATGATCTCTTTCGCCCAGCCGCGCAGGCTGCCGATGAGGGCAAAGATCGCCACGACGATAATAAAGACCGTGTGCATCGGGATCATGATGCTGCCTCCTCCACCACGCCCGCAACCAGGGAGCGCAGCTCTGTCGCCAACCGTTCTGCGGCGTCGGGACGGGCCAGTGCCCGCGACCGTTCCCGCATCTGTGCCAGCCGCTGCGGGTCCGCCAGCAGGCCGCGCACGGTGGGAAGCAGGTCAGCGGGCAATCGCTCGTCCTCCAGCACCACCGCCGCGCCCCGCGAGGCCAGCCACGCCGCATTGACCCGCTGGTACCGCCAGGCGTGGGGATAAGGGACCAGGATGGCAGGCAGCCCGCAGGCAGGCAGCTCCCCCAACGTAGAAGCACCAGCCCGGCAGACCACCAGGTCGGCGGCAGCCAACGGACGGGCCATCTCGTGTACGTAGGAAAAGGGGTGATAGCGGGCCCGCAGGCCGGGCGGGAGTGTCTCCGCCCGCTCCGCCACCCATTGCCAATCCAGTTTCCCCGTCAAATGAATCACCTGCGTCTCCTGCAACAACGGTTCCAAAATTCCAACCACCGCCCGATTGATGCTGCGGGCACCGCTGCTGCCCCCGGTTATCAG
>JAOZPF010000283.1 GCA_029932895.1 Anaerolineae bacterium
CCTGCCCCGCCGGAGATGGTGAGCCGGCTGTGGGATTTGGGGTTGCTGAAAGCGGCGGTAGGAGCAACATGACGCCGACCCTCGTCAAAGCGATTCAGCAGACACTCGATGCCCACCCCGATGGCCTCATCGAGCGCGAGATCCGCCGGTCGGTCATCGAAGGGACTGGCCTGCGCTGCACCCCCCGCGAGGTCCGGGAGGCCCTACAGGGGCACCCGGACCTTTTTATCCCCCTGTCCGGCGGCGTGTGGCGCGCCAAAGCGGCGGTGGAGGCGGAAAGGATCGCCGTCGGCGTCGCAGAGGTGCCCCGCGAGCGGGGAGAGGTCCAACGGCCCTACTTGGCCGATATGCCGCCCCTGGATGCCTTCATCGCCTTCGACCTGGAGACCACCGGCGTCAAGCCCGAGCGCGACCGCATCATCCAGGTCGCCGCCGTGCGCATCGTGGATGGCCAACCCGCGGCCGCCGTGGCCGACGACGGGACGGAACTGCCCCCGGTGTTCAACGAGTACGTGAATCTGGAGGGGCGCGAGATCCCCTACGGCCTCAAGATCAAACTCGGTTTCACCGACCACCCGGAATGGGAAGAAGAACTGGCACGGGCCGCGCCCCTGGCGGAGGTGCTGGAGCGATTCCGGCGCTGGGTCGGAGATTTGCCCCTGGTGGCCCACAACGCCCGCTTTGACCTGGACTTCCTGAAACGGGGCGCGGAGGAGCTCGAGTGGGAGATCGCCAACCCCGTTGTGGACTCGATGGAACTGGTCTGCCTGGCCCGGGCGGGCGTAGGCTCCTTCCGCCTGGAGGGATTGGCCCGCTTGCTGGACATCGGTGAGGGGTTGGAGGGCTGCCGTCTGGTCGAGGGGTGGGCGCAGGAGCAAGGGGTGGGTGCCTTCTCCTGGTCCGGCTTCCATAACGCCGTGGTAGACGTGCTGGTCCTGGCGGCGGTGGTCCCCCGACTGTTTGATGCTATCCGGCAGTGGATGGCGAAGGAACCTTTGCTGGCCGGGGAGTTCGTCCGGCTGATGCCCCAGGCAGCGGCCAGACTGGGGATCCACGCTTCCCCACCGACGAGGGAACGCGACGCCATCTTGATGGGACTGATGATCCGTGCCGCGTCCGCCCCTGAGGAGCGATTCCCTCAACTGGCGTTCTCCTTCACACCGGAGGCGGTGCGGGCGCGGTTCGAGGCGATGGTCGAGCAGCACGGTCTGCGGAGAAGGCAAGCCCAGCTCCAGATGGTCGAGGCCGTGAGCCGCGCGCTCCAGGACGACCGCTTTATGGCCGTCGAGGCCCCCACCGGCACCGGAAAGACCTTTGCCTACCTGGTCCCCGCCGTGCTCTGGGCCCGCAGCCAGGGCGAGCCGGTGGTTGTTTCTACCTACACCCGCTTGCTCCAGGACCAGATGGCCGACGACCTGGAGCGGGTCCGCCAGAACTTGGGAGAAGAATTCCGCGCCCAGGTGCTCAAGGGGATGCGCAACTACATCTGCCTGGAGCGGGCGGCAGCCGTCTACGCCCAAATCAACCCAGGTGATCTGGACGAGGAAGAGCGCTTTGCCTGGCTGGTCCTGCTGACCTGGCTCTCGGAGACCCGCGAGGGGCTGCTGGACGAACTGAGTTACTGGGTGCTCAACACCTTCCCTGCCCTGGCCCGGCTGTGCGAGGCCCTGCGGGCCGAGCAGGGGGAGTGCCCCCGCGAGCGCTGTCCGGCGTGGGAATCCTGCTTCCACCGCCGGGCCTACGAACGGGCGCGGGAGGCCGACGTGGTAGTGATGAACCACGCCTTGCTGCTCTCCAAAGAGTGGGAGCAGATTGGCCTGCCCTTCACCCGCGTCGTGGTGGACGAGGCTCACAACCTGGAGGACGCGGCCACTGCTGCCGCCACCGACGAGGTCTCTTGGGGAAGCATTGCCTACCTGGTCAACCGGTTGCTGGACCGGCGTTCGGGCCAGGGGGTGCTGATCCGGGTGCGGGACAAGGTACGGGATGCCGAGGGCCAACGCTTGATCGCCCGCGCCCTTCACCAACGGAATCTTCTGGCCACCCTGGCGGAGGACTTCGGGCAGCGGCTGCGGCGCTACGTGGAGCTGAACCGTGCCCGGGTGGACCCGCGATATGGGGCCAAGTTGATGCTGGAGGCGGATCCGCGCCGCGCGAATCCCTTGAGTTGGAAGCCTGTCGAAGAGGCGCGCCAGCGGTTGGGGACTGCATTACGAGATACGGGCCAGGCAGTACAGCGGCTGAACGACTGGCTGAACGAACACCCCCTGCCCGCCTTTCAGAAGGAGACGCAGAACGAACTGCGGTTCCTGGCCGAGCAATTGGCGGAGCAGGCCGACCTGCTGGAAGGCCTGCTGCGGGTTGGCTACGACCGGCTGGTTCGCGTGCACTGGATCGAGGTGGAGCGAGCCATCCCGCCGGAGGAGGCTGAAGACGAAGAGGAATACACCGGCCCGTACCGTTGGGCGGTCAAGCGCGCCCCGGTGCGGGTGGGCCCCTATCTGCAAGGACGGCTGTACAAAACCTGCCGCTCCCTGGTCCTGACCTCGGCCACCCTGCGCACTACCCGAGAGGCGGGTTTCGGCTTTCTCCTCGACCGGCTGGGACTTCTGGGCCGGGTGCAGGCGGAGGATGCCGTCGCCCTGCCGCCGGAGCTGGACTACAGCCGAGCGCTGTTCGCCGTCGCCCGCTACATGCGCTCCGACGCCCGGCCCAGCGAGATCCAGAACTTCGTGGACGAGGTGACCCAGGAACTGAGCTGGTTCTATCGCTTCACCGGCGGCAATGGTCTGACCCTGTTCACCGCCCGCGAGCGGATGTTGCGGGTCTTTCGCGACCTGGAGCCCGCCCTGGGCGAGCACTCCATCCCCGTCGGCTGCCAGGGGGAGACGGGCAGCCGCAAGGCCCTGCTGGAGGAGATCAAGGACCGCCCCGGCTCGGTCCTGTTGGGCCTGAAGAGCTTCTGGGAGGGGGTGGACGTCCCCGGCCCCAACGTATCCTACGTGGTGATGGAGAAACTCCCCTTCCCGCTGCTGGGCGATCCAGTGATCCGCGCCCGCGCCGCCGAGGTCCGCGCCCGCGATGGCCACGAGTTCGCCGACTACATCCTCCCCCTGATGCTCATTGATTTCAAACAGGGGTTCGGTCGCCTGATCCGGGGGGAGGAGGACATCGGCGCGGTGCTCCTTCTGGACAAGCGGGTGTGGAACCGGGAGTACCGGCGGGATCTGCTGGCAGCTCTGCCTGGCAGGGATGGGACCCCCCTTGGTCCCCCCGCCAGCGGAGGGAAGGGCAAGGGACCGGTGCTGCCGGACGACGAGACCCTGCTGTCCCGCCGGGCGGTCTACCAGGCCATCGCCGATCACATGGTCCAGGCCCCTCCGCAGTGGCGTATTGATTTGGAACGGATGGGGCACATCCTGGCCGAGGTACCCGAGCGGCTCCTGACCGGGCTGGAGCGGTTGCTGGCCGAGTTACGCCTGCCCCGTGTCGTCCCTCCGGGGCGACTCCGGGAGATCTGGGATCGGGTGATCCAGGGGATGCAGAAGC
>JAOZPF010000284.1 GCA_029932895.1 Anaerolineae bacterium
AGGAATGGTCAAAAGAGTCAGAGCAAAGTCCTGGCAGATGGCAAGAGTCTCGTCGGTAGAACCCGAGTCCACCACAATAACCTCTAGGCTGGAGGGGATCTCTTGAGCATAAATTGCTTCCAAAGTCTGCCGGAACGAAGGGCCTGCATTCTTGGTCGGGATGACTAGCGAGATATTGCTCATCGACTCCACGTGGTTTCACCCAGCAAGGATGATCAACCATCACACGCGAAAAAGTCGGGCCTTTACCCGGCCCACGATCATCATACCATAGGTTGACTAGGCTGGCAAACGATGTTACCCTTATCATATGTCCCCACAGGTCACTATTGTCATCTTGAACTGGAATGGTCGGCAGTTCCTGGCCCCGTGCCTGGATGCGGTGCTGGCGCAGACCTTTGCTGATTTCGAGGTCGTTGTGGTGGACAATGGCTCCAGCGACGGTTCGGTCGAGTTCCTGCGGAGCCGCTATCCGCAGGTGCGGCTTGTCGTCAACGAGCGCAACCTGGGCTTTGCCGTTGGGAACAATCAGGCCATCCGCGCCAGTAGCGCCACGTTCGTCGCCACGCTGAACAACGATACGGAACCGGAGCCAGGCTGGCTGGGGGCGCTGGTCGCGGCGATGGAGAGTGACACGCGCGTGGGAATGTGCGCCTCCAAGATGCTCTTTGCCCACCGTCGCGACGTGATCAACTCCGCCGGCATCGCAGTGGACCGCGCCGGCATCGCCTGGGACCGCATGGGCGGGCAGCCGGACGACCCCACCGCTGCTGCGCTGGAGCCGGTGTTCGGGCCGTGCGCCGGGGCCGCCCTCTACCGCCACGCGATGCTGGACGACGTGGGGCTGTTCGACGAGGACTTTTTTGCCTACCTGGAGGATGTGGACCTGGCCTGGCGGGCGCAGTCGGCCGGGTGGCGGGCCCTCTACGTCCCCCAGGCCCGCGTCTACCACCACCACTCTGCCACGGCGCGGGAGGGATCGCCGTTCAAGAACCGGCTGCGGGGCCGGAACAAGTGGTGGGTGGTGCTCAAGAATTATCCCCGCCTGGTGCGGTGGCTGCCTGTCATCGCTGCCTACGACCTGGCGGCGGTGACCTACGCCCTGCTGTGGATGCGGGACGCCAATCCCCTGCTGGGCCGGCTGGCAGCGCTGCGCGGCCTGGCGGCAATGACACGCAAACGGCGAACGATCCAGCGCCGCAAACGGGTGAATGATGCCGAGATGCTGCGCCGCCTGGAGCCGCTAATCCCCCCCTGGCGCGTCCAGGAGCGGTACGCTCACCTCACCCTTACTCCAATGCGGCGATGATCGTCCGGCAAAAGGCCGGCAAGTCGCCGGGCATGCGCGAGGTGATCAGGTTGCCGTCCTGCACTACCTCCTGGTCCACCCACTCTGCCCCGGCGTGGACCAGGTCATCACGGATGGCGCGGACACTGGTGACTCTGCGCCCCTCCACCACTCCCGCCGAGGCCAGTACCCAGCCGGCGTGGCAGATAGCCGCCACCACCTTGCCCTGCTCGAACATGCCCCGCACCAGGTTCAGCACAGCTTCGTACCGCCGCAACAGGTCGGGAGCGTAACCGCCGGGGATGATCACAGCGTCGAAATCGTCGGCCGACACCTCCTCCGCTGTGCTGTCTGCCTGCACCGGGTAGCCGTGTTTGCTGGTGTAGGTGTCGCTGCTCCCTGTGCCAATCACCCGCGCCTCGGCTCCCTCCTCCCGCAATCGCAGGAGAGGATACCACAGCTCCAGCTCCTGGTAGGTATTCTCGGCCAGAATACCGACCCGCTTTCCCTCCAGCCTGCTCATTCCTCTACCTCCTCCATCAAAGCGACCTCGACGGCCTGGAGTCCCTTGCTCGTCTCTTCGACAAGATAACTCACCCGTGCGCCGTCCGGGATACGCTCAGGGCCGCCGGGGATGATACCGCTGCGATGGAAAAAGATCTCTTCCCCATTCTGGTGGAGGATGAACCCGTACCCTTTTTCCGGGTTGTACCACTTGACGACGCCCTCGTGTGGCCCCAAATCCGTCTCGCCGGCGCTGACGCGCGGCGCTGGCTCCGCCGCGATCGCGCCTCCACCGCGACAGGCAGGACAAAGCGCCGGCGCGACCACCTCTTCTCCCCGCCGTGCCAATCGTCTCTGTTCCTCCACTGTAAAGATGAACTGCTTCCCACATTTCTCGCACGTAACCATCGCGTCGCGGAAAGACATAGAAAACCTCCTCTGCTGCGTGTCGCTCGCCGGACGGTCGCCCGGTGGGCCCTGATATACCTACTCGCTCGCCAAAGCCGGCCGGTCCATCGGGTGGACCACGCCGCTGACCCGGTCGCCCTTGCGCAGGGCGATGATGGGTTTGCCCTGCGTCGAGCGGCCCATCCGCGCCGCAGCGCGGGCGCGGACGGTCTTGGCTGCCCCCTTCTCTGTGACCAGCACCACCGGGTCGCCGGACTGGACCACAGCCGCCCCCGCCAACCCCACATCGGGCGTGGCGAAACGGGCCGTGACCACTCCGCGCCCGTTACGCCCTTGGACGGGATACTCGCTCAGCGGGGCTCGCTTGGCTCGCCCGTCCTCCGCTACCACCAAAAGGTCGGAGCGGGGGCGCGCCACCATCAGCCCCACCACACTGTCACCCCGGCCGGCCAGTTTGACGCCCATAACCCCGCTGGCCGGCAGCCCCATCGGCCGCACCTCTCCCTCCTTGAAGCGAATCGCCTGACCGGCGCGGGTGACCAGCAGTACCTCGTCCTGCCCTCCCGTCAATACAGCCCACCCCAGGGCATCGCCTGCCCCGACCCCCATCACCGGGAACAGCTCGGCGCTCACGCCGGGCAGGTCCTCCAACCGGATGCGCTTTACCACTCCCGTCCGGCTTGCCAGGAAGAGGAAGCGGGCCGCCGGTGATGGCGGCAGGACCAGCGCCGCCACCACCTTCTGGCGACGCGTGAGGGGGGTCAGGTTGGCCCAGTGGGTGCCTGCCCCCTGCCAGGCAACCCCCTCCGGCAGTTGGTGGACGGGATAGGCGGCTGCCTTGCCGTCGGCAGCGACAAAGTAGAGCGTGTCCTGAGTAGAGGCCGCCCGCAGCGCCAGCGGCGGCTCCTTCACGCGGGAGGGGACGCGTGGCGCGCCCCGTGCTGAGGGTTCTGGGACGATGCGGCCCACGCGACCGGCACGGCTGATCGCCACCCAGACCGGGGTGTCGGGCACCAGCTTCTCCGCCGTCGGCACCGCTGCCTCGGCCCCCACGATCTCGCTGCGACGCGCATCGGCGTACCTTTCCTTGACCGCCAGCAGTTCCTCGCGGATGACGCCGCGGACCTTGGCTGGGCTCTTGAGCAGGCTGGTCAGTTCGCGGATCAGCTTTTTCTTCTCCTTGTGTTCTGCCTCTATCTTGTGTCGCTCCAGGGCCGCCAGCCGCTTCAGAGGCATGTCGAGGATCGCCTGTGCCTGCACCTCGCTCAGCTTGAACTTTTGGCGCAGGTTCCGGCGCGCGGTGTCGACGGAGCGAGAGCGGCGGATGGTGTCGATCACCTCGT
>JAOZPF010000051.1 GCA_029932895.1 Anaerolineae bacterium
CTGATATAGCGTTCTATGAAGGGCAGAAGATTCTGGCTGCTGTGGAAATCAAAGGCGGCATAGATACAGCCGGTGTTTTGGAGCGAGTGGGAGCGGCCATCAAGAGCTTGAGTCGAGCCAAGAATGAGAACCCAAATGCAGTGACCATACTGATTATGTACCGAGTGGCAATGACAGAGCAAGCTCGGCAGGATTTGGAATCTCCTCGGAACGACATAGATTGTTGGTTTACCATTGAAGATGTGTTGAACCGCGTCGGGACAAGGCAGGAGATTTTCAAGCGGCTTGGCATCTGAGGACGAGCGAGGCGATACATATCATTTCCCCTCCAGAGCGAGAGGGGTAGAATCCGGCGGTATGGACCGCCGCTTTGATGTCTCTACCGTTCAGGCGCTTCTCACCACCCGGCTCTTTCGCCACCTGGTGGTCCTCGCCCGCGTCGGGTCGACCAACGATGTGGTAAAGGAGATGGCGCGGCGGGGAGCGCCGGAGGGGACAGTGGTGGTTGCCGACGAGCAGACGGCGGGGCGCGGGCGACTGGAGCGACGCTGGTTGGCACCGCCCGCAACCTGCCTGCTTGTCTCGCTCCTCTTTCGTCCCGACCTGCCGCTTGCCCACGCCTCCCGCCTGACGATGCTCACCTCGCTGGCGGCGGCGGACGCGGTGGAGCGGGTAGCCAACCTGCGACCGGCGCTCAAGTGGCCGAACGACCTGGTGGTCCGCTCCGCTGCGCCGGGGCCAGGGGGGCGGGGCTGGCGCAAGCTGGCGGGATTGCTGACGGAGACGGAGGTGGTGGGGGAGCGGGCGGAGGTCGTGGTGGTGGGGGTTGGCATCAACGTCAACGTCCCCGTGCCGGACCTGCCGGCGCTGGACCCCGCCGCGACGAGCATTTTGGCCGAGACCGGGCGGGAGGTGGAGCGGGAGGCTTTGCTGGCGACGTTGCTGGCGGGGGTGGAGGAGCGATATGCGCAGCTGCGGGCCGGGCAAGGCCCCTATGCGGAATGGGCCGCCCGTCTGGCGACGCTGGGAGAGCGGGTGGAAGCGGCGACATCGGACGGGGTTCTGGTCGGCACGGCGGAGGCGGTGGACGAGGAGGGCGCACTGCTGCTGCGCACGTCCGATGGCATTGTGCACAGGCTGCTGGCGGGAGATGTGACGCTGGCGCGCTAACGCTACCGACCGCCCGACTATGACGGGCGCACAGGTCTGTCCACCACTGTCGCTCCGAGGGCGGCTTGTAGGGGCGAACCTGTGTGTTCGCCCGGCGCGGACAGGAGTGTGGTTGCACTATGAGAACCGCTTTGGGAGGAAAGATGCAGGTTATCAAGATCGGTGAACAGTACGCGGTTCGGTTGGAGGAGGGGGAGGAGGTGCTGACCTCCCTCCAGACCTGGGCGGACCAGTACGAGGTGGGTTTTGGGTCGCTCGCGGCCATCGGCGCGTTGCGCCGGGCGACGCTGGGCTACTTTGACCCGGCGACCAACGAGTATCATCACCTGGCGGTGGACGAACAGGTGGAGGTAGTGAGCCTGAGCGGCAACGTCAGCCGGGGAGAGGACGGCCGCCCTGTTGTCCACGTCCATGCCGTTCTGGGCCGCGCCGACGGTCAGGCCCTGGGCGGGCATCTGGTGGCGGGGACCGTTCGCCCGACGCTGGAGGTTGTCATAACGGTGCTGCCGGGCAGGGTGGAGCGGAGGCGGGACCCCGTGACCGGGTTGGCGTTGTGGAATCTGGAGAGGTAGGAAACGGGCTCAGCTTTGTCCCTGGTTCGCCAGTGAGAGCGCCAGCGCTACGGCTTCCTGCGGGCTCGCTGCCCGATGGATGGGCGGGGGCGGGTGCCCTTCTCGCTCCATCCGCCACGTCCCCAGCCCCACTACCGGTATGCCGAACTGGAGCGCGTGCCCGATCTCGCTCAGGGTGCCATAGCTCCCGCCGATGGCGATGGCGGCCTGTGCGGTGCGGACCACGATGGCGTTGCGTGCCAGCCCGATGCCGGTGGTGATGGGGATGTCCACGTAGGGGTTGGCCTCGCCTGGGTCGTCGCTGGGGAGGATGCCGACGGTCAGGCCGCCGGCGGACTTGGCTCCGCGGCAGGCAGCCTTCATCACCCCGCCGCGTCCGCCGCAGACGAGGATGGCGTTGTTCTCGGCCAGTGCCCGTCCCACTGCCTCTGCTGCTTGTTCCTCCTGCGCCGTTGGTGACGCGCCGCCGATGACGGCGATGATGAGCGGGCGGACCGGCTCTTGAGCTTTGGCGATGTCGCTCATTCCTCCAACTGCTTGGCTACCTCGAAGCCGGCCGCCAACGCGCGCAGGTTCATCTCGGCGGTGCCGTGCGGGGCGCGAGCCTGCACAGCCTCCTCTATCGCTGTGCGGGTGATGACCCCGGTCAGCCCGACCAGCAGCCCGATGGCGACCACGTTGGCGGTGATCTCCCGCCCTGTCGTCTCCCGCGCCAGCTTGGTGATGGGAGCCCGCACGGCGTATGGTGTCGGTGAGCGCGAGACCTGGACGTCATCCAAGATCAGAAGGCCGCCCTTTTTCATCATCGTTCCATACCGGTCGCACGCCGTCTGGCTCATACACAGCAGGATGTCGGCATTGAGCACTTTGGGGTAGTCGATCTCGCCCTCAGAGATGATCACCTCTGCTCGGCTGGCTCCCCCCCGTGCCTCCGGTCCGTAGGATTGGCTTTGCACCACGTTTTTGCCGTCTCTGATTGCCGCGTCGGCCAGGAGGATGCCGGCCAGGATCATTCCCTGACCGCCGGTGCCGGCCAGGCGGATCTCGATCCGTTCTTTCATCGGGTCACCTCCTCCATCGCCCGCTTGATGACCTGTTCGCGGTAGAGGGCGGTGTACTCGGGGGCATCCTGGCGGTCCTGGAAAATGCCGCGCACGATCTTGCCCTCGAGCTCCTCCGGCCCCAGTTTTTCCGCCTGGCGCAGAGTGATGCTGTTATCTTTCAATTGGCGCATCATCGCCGTGGCTGGCCCCCAGTGGTTGAGCCGTCCCAGGGTTGTGTGGCAGTAGCTCATCACCTCGACCAGCGAGAAGCCGTCGGTCTCGATGGCCTTGGCGATATACCGTTGGAGCTCGGTCACGTGGTAGACGGTGCTGCGGGCGACGAAGGAGGCGCCGGCGGTCACGGCCAATTCGGCGATGCGGAAGGAGGGTTCGATGTGGCCGTAGGGGGCCGTGGCGGCGCGTGCCCCCAGTGGGGTGGTGGGTGAATACTGACCGCCTGTCATACCGTAGGTGGTGTTGTTCACCACGATCGCCGTCAGCCCGATGTTGCGGCGGGCAGCGTGGATGAAATGGTTGCCGCCGATGGCCGTCGCGTCCCCGTCCCCCATCACCACGATCACCTTCATCGCTGGGCGGACCAGTTTGAGGCCTGTGGCAAAGGCCAGGGCCCGGCCGTGGGTGGTGTGCATGGTGTTGAAATCGACATAGACCGGCATGCGGCCCGTGCAGCCGATGCCCGAGATCATTGCGATGTCATCCTTGTTCAGCCCCAGCTTGTCGACGGCGCGGATGATAGCACCCATAGCGATGCCGATGCCGCACCCGGCACACCAGACGCCGGGGAACTTTTTGCTGTGGCGCAGATACTGTTCGTGGACTCGCGATTCTGGTCGTGCTTTCATTTGGACCTACCTCATTCCCTCGATGGCGATCAGGATCTCCTCTGGTTTGATGACCTCTCCGTCGGCGCGGTTGACGCGGCGAACCTTGCGCCGGCCGGCCACGCGCTCGACCTCCAACGCCAGTTGTCCCCGGTTCATCTCGGGCACGATGACGCGGTGGATGCGCTCGGTGGCCTGTTCGATCACTTCCTCCGGAAAAGGCCAGAGGGTCTTGAGCTTGAGGAATCCGACCCGTCGGCCTCGCTGACGGGCCATCTCTACCGCGTGTCGGGCAGAGCGGGCCGCGATTCCGTAGGCGATGACCAGCGTGTCGGCGTCCGCGATCCCGTCCTGGTCGTAGAGCAGAATATCCGATAAACTGCGGTCGATCTTGCGAAAGACGCGCTCGGTCCACAGCACCACCTCGTCGGGCCGGTTGGTGGGGTACCCGCGCTCGTCGTGGTGGAGGCCGGTGATGTGGTAGCGGTACCCTTCGCCAAAAGGGATCAGCGGTGGCACGTCGGCGGGAAAGTTCTCAAAGGGCTTGTACCACTCTGGTGGAACGCCGGTGCGCTCTCGCTCCACCCGCTCGACAGTCCCGTAATCGGGCAACTCCACCCCCTCCCGCATATGGCCGATGACCTCGTCCATCAACAGGATAACCGGCGTGCGGTATCGCTCGGCCAAGTTAAAGGCCTTGATCGTCAGTTCGAAAGTTTCCAGGACCGAGGAGGGGCAGAGAGCGATGATGGGATGGTCGCCGTGGGTGCCCCAGCGGGCCTGCATCACGTCTCCCTGGGAGGGGCTGGTGGGCCGCCCGGTGGAAGGCCCCAGCCTTTGCACATCGACGATGACGCAGGGGATCTCGGTCATTGCTGCGTAGCCGATATTCTCCTGCATCAGGCTAAAACCAGGGCCGGAGGTGGCGGTCATTGCCTTGGCCCCGCCCACGGATGCGCCGATGACGGCGGCCATCGAGCCGATCTCGTCTTCCATCTGGATGAAGGTGCCCCCTATTTGCGGCAGCCGGTATGACATCACCTCGGCAATCTCGGTCGCTGGAGTGATGGGGTAGCCGGCGAAGAAGGTACAGCCAGCGGCGATCGCGCCTTCCGCGCAGGCCTGATCCCCCTGCAACAGTTGTCTGCTCATTTCCCCTCCTCCGCACTGTCGATCTCGGTGACGAAAATAGCCATATCGGGGCAGTGCAGCTCGCACCAGCGGCAGGCGGTGCATTTTTCCGGGTGAGCGACGGTCACGCGGCCGTCGTCGCTTTGCTCCAGCACCTTGGTCGGGCAGAACTCGACGCACAGCCCGCAACCCTTGCACCAGTTTGGAAAGATCGTCACGCGCCCGCGGCGCCTGGTTTTCTTGCTTTGGGTAGCGACCGGCGCGGCTCTTTCCTCCACGCTTTGTTCGGCCATACTTACGATCCCCCTTGATAAAGTATTGACTCCGCGGGTGCATTATACCATCAGATATGATTCCTGCCTACCAATCCGGCGTGTTGCTGCTTTCTGGCCTCGGCAAAGGTCGCCGGACATGGCTATCCATTGCCAGAACCGGTATTCTTGAGAGAGCGCATCGAAATGCAAGATTGAGCGTTTTTCCTGCCACCTGAGGGGCGGAAATGGGCATAATTCGCTTGGAACTCTGGTCTAGTTGTGGTAAAATACCATTGCAGTATAGCAAGGAGAGTAATCGAGATGGTGAAACGAAAGCGCACGTCGACAAGGGCAGCGGAGGAAGGGTATGAAAAGCAACGCATGTTGCACGAGGGGTGGGCCATCTTCCGCAGCGCACAGTCCTGGGAACCGCCGACCGATGTGTATGAGAATGACGAGGGGTTGGTCGTCCTGGTTGAGATTGCCGGAGTCCAGGAAGAGGATTTTCGTATTGTGGTGAGCGAGCGGCAGTTGATCATCGAGGGGGTGCGTCTGGACCCGGAGCCCAAGCGGACGTATCACCAGATGGAGGTCTATTACGGCCCATTTCGGACGGAGGTGCTCTTGCCGTGGTCGGCCGCCCCCGAAGAGGTCACGGCGACGTATGAGGATGGCCTGCTGCGGATACTGTTCCCCCGTCCACCAGTGCGCCGTGTGCCCGTTTCAACCCAGGGAGAGAAGTAAGAGAGGTTTGTTCGATTTATGACCAAGACAGATTCGTTGAATCAGGTTTTCAAGCAACTAAAGATCCCCGCCATAACCCATCTGGATCAAGGAGAGGCCCGCGAGAGTGAGGAGCGGGGAGGGCCAGAGATACCGGATGAATTGCCGATCCTGCCCCTGCGCGGGCTGGTCGTCTACCCGATGACGGCGGTGCCGATCCGCGTGGGCCAGCCACGTTCTATCCAACTGGTGGATGACGCTGTGGTGGGCAAGCGGCTGATCGGGTTGGTGACGAGCAAGGACCCGGAGATGATCGAGCCGGGACCGGATGACATCTATGACATAGGCACGGTTGCCACAGTGCATCGCCTTTTCAAGGCCCCCGATGAGACCATCACGCTCATCATGCAGGGTATACAGCGCATCCGTATCAAGGAGTTTGTCGCTACGGAGCCTTACCTAGTGGCGCGGGTTGAGCTGGTCCCCGAAACGGTGGAGGAGGGCCTCGAAATTCAGGCTCTGCAGCACTCGGTTGTGGACACCTTCCGCCGTCTCGCAGAGCTATTGCCGGCGGTGCCGGAAGAGCTGATGCTGATGGCGGCCAATGTGGAAAACCCGCTCCAGTTGGTGTATGCGATTGCTACCTACATGCGCATCGACCTGGAGGAGGCGCAGAATCTCCTGGAGCTGAACACCACCCGCGAGAAACTGCACCGCTTGCTGGGCTTGCTGACAAAAGAGCTGGAGGTGGCGGAGCTGGGTCACAAGATCCAGAGCGAGGCCCAGTCGGAGGTGGAAAAGGCGCAGCGGGAGTATTTCCTGCGGGAGCAGATGAAGGCCATCCAGAAAGAGTTGGGCGAGGCCAGCGAGCAGCAGATGGAGGTGGAAGAGTTCCGCCGCAAGATCGAGGAGGCGGGAATGCCGGAGGAGGCGGAGAAAGAGGCCCGCCGCGAGCTGGACCGGTTGAGCAAGCTCCCGACAGCCGCTGCCGAGTACGGCGTCATTCGCACCTATTTGGACTGGCTGGTCAACCTGCCGTGGAATGTGGAGACGGAGGACAACCTGGACATCGCCCACGCCCGACAGGTGCTGGACGAGGACCATTATGACCTGAACGAGATCAAGAAGCGCATCCTGGAATACTTGGCTGTCCGCAAGTTGAAGGAGGAGCGCAAGGCCGAGCGGGAGGCGGAGGAGGTCGGTGACCGCATCCGCCGTGAGCGGGAGGGGGTGATCCTGTGCTTTGTCGGGCCGCCGGGCACGGGCAAAACCAGCCTGGGGCAATCCATCGCCCGCGCTCTGGGGCGGGAATTCATCCGCCAATCCCTGGGCGGCATGCGGGATGAGGCCGAGATCCGCGGTCACCGTCGTACCTACATCGGCGCGTTGCCAGGCCGTATCATCCAGGCGCTGCGGCGCGCAGGCACCAAGAACCCGGTGTTCATGCTGGACGAGGTGGACAAAATCGGCACGGACTTTCGGGGCGATCCCGCTGCTGCGCTGCTGGAGGTACTCGACCCCGAGCAGAACCGCGAGTTCCGCGATCACTATCTGGACGTGCCCTTTGACCTTTCGCGGGTGATGTTTATCACTACAGCCAACCTGCTGTATCCCATCCCCGCTCCTCTGCGGGACCGAATGGAGATTCTGGAACTATCTGGCTACACAGAGACGGAAAAGGTCCGCATTGCTCAGGGGTACCTGCTCCCGCGCCAGTGGCGGGAGAATGGGCTGCGGCCGGGTGAGGTGCGTTTTACCGATGGCGCGATTCGCCGCATCATCCGCGAGTACACCCGCGAGGCAGGAGTTCGCAATGTGGAACGGCAGATCGGCCATATCTGCCGCAAGGTGGCGACCGATATAGCCGAGGGCAAAGAGACCAAGCCAGTGCGGGTGACGGCGCGCAGCGTCCGCAAATATCTGGGGCGACCACGCTTTTTCCCAGAAACCACGCTGCGTACCGAGATTCCTGGCGTGGCCACCGGCCTGGGTTGGACGCCGACAGGCGGGGATATTCAGTTCTTTGAGGCCACCAGGATGCCGGGTCAGAAGGGGTTCCAGATCACGGGCCAGCTAGGGGATGTGATGAAAGAGTCGGCCCAGGCTGCGTTGAGCTATGTGCGCTCCAAGGCCAAAGAGCTGGGAATTCAGGAGGACTTTTTCGACACGATGGACATCCACCTCCACGTGCCAGCCGGCGGGATTCCCAAGGATGGCCCCTCGGCCGGTGTCACGATGGCCACGGCCCTTGTCTCCCTGCTCACCGGCCGCACGGTCCGCCCTGACGTGGCGATGACCGGCGAGATCACCCTGCGCGGTCAGGTTCTGCCGGTCGGCGGGATCAAGGAAAAGGTACTGGCTGCCCACCGGGCCGGTCTCAAGACTGTGATTCTGCCCAAGCGGAACGAGGAAAGCCTGGAGGATGTGCCAGCCGAGGCGCGTCGTGCCCTCGAGTTCGTTCTGGTGGAGCGCGTTGACGAGGTGTTTGACGCGGCCCTGGAGCCTGCCAAGACGAGCCAGGCGGGAGAAGGGGGAACGGAGGCGGTGGCGTGAAAAAGGTGTTGGTGGTAGACGATGACCGGGAGATGACACGCCTGCTCCAGACGCTTTTCGAGCTGGAAGGGTATCGTGTCTCGGTCGCGCGCACTTGTGCAGGTATCCTGCCAGCGGTCCGCGAGTTCAAGCCGGATGTCGTGTTGATGGATGTCCAGGTGCAGGACGGTCGGACGGTTCCTCTGGTAAGAGAGATGCGCCAGGATCAATCGTTGGCGCATATTCCTGTCATTATGGCCTCTGGCTTTGATTGCCGTCGCGAGTGCCTGGAGGCCGGGGCCAGTCTCTTTATCCTCAAACCTTTTCTGCCTGACGAGTTGGTGCATCATGTCAATGGCCTACTCAAGAGGGACCGGGGAGATGGTGGCGCAGAATGACGAGAAAAAGAGCAAAGTCGCAATGGAGACGGGTGGACCTGCACTTGCATACCCCTGCCTCCGCTGATTATCAGGAGCCCGCTGTCTCCTACATAGACATACTGCGCCAGGCGGGGAACAAGGGGCTTGATATCATCGCTTTCACCGACCATAATACCGTGGCGGGGTACCGGGCGATGATGGAAGAGATCGCTCAACTGGAATTGCTGGAGCAACTCGGCCGGTTGCGCAAGGAGGAACAAAAACGGTTGCGGGAGTACAGGCGGTTGCGGGAAAAGGTGCTCGTCCTGCCTGGTTTCGAGTTCACAGCCACGTTCGGTTTTCACATCTTGGGGATTTTCAGCCCCCAGACCGACGTGCGTGAGCTAGAGTTCCTGCTGCGCCGGCTGAACATTCCCCTGGAAAAGCTGGATGAAGGAAGTGCAGAGGTGGGCGCGACGGCGGACGTCCTGACGGCCTATCGCACGATCGCCGATGCGGGAGGGATCGTCATCGCCGCCCACGCCAACTCGAGCAATGGCGTGGCGATGCGCGGGTTCGATTTTGGCGGGCAGACCCGGATCGCCTACACGCAGGACCTCAACCTGCACGCGCTGGAGGTCACCGACCTGGAGAAGAAGGGGCGGCGGACAACGGCTCGTTTCTTTGACGGTTCCAAGCCCGAGTACCCCCGCCGTATGCGCTGCATCCAGGGTTCCGATGCCCATCGCCTGGCCCGCGCCGCGGGCGGGCAGCGCAATCTCGGCGTTGGCGACCGGGTGACTGAGGTGTTGTTGCCGGCGGTCTCTTTCGAGGCGCTGAAGGAGGTTCTGGTAGGGAACGACTTTACGCGCACTAGGCCGTATCGTCCCTCTGCCAAGATGCCCTTTGACCACGTGCAGGCGGCGCGGGAGGAGGGTGTCTCCATCGTGCAGGATTTCCACGTCCGGTTCAGCCAGCGAGGGGGGCACCTCTATGCTGTCCTGAGCGACGTCTGTGCTTTTGCCAACACCAACGGCGGCACGCTTTACATTGGCGTGTCGGCCGATCCCAACGAAGCGCCGGCGGGTGTCAGTAACCCGCGCCAGGCGATCAAGACCATCCGCGACGGCATCGCGCGCCATATCACGCCGCCCCTGGAGGTCAGCGCCGATGTACTGGAGACCCAGTCCAAGAAGGTGATCCAGGTGATCGTCCCTCGGGGGGCCGACCCGCCCTATGCCATTGATGACAACAAGATCTATGTGCGGAGCGAGTCGGAGACGGGGCTGGCTGTGCGCGACGAGATCGTCAACCTCGTCCGCAGGACGTGGGCGCCGCCGCAGAGGGTTGAAGAGCCAAAGGCGGGTCACGTTGAGCCACCGCGCACGGGCGTGGAGATCGTCGCTACCGAGGAGCGGCAGGGGAATCTCTACCACACGATGCGCGATCTGCGCAATGGCAACGTGGTCAAGAACGTCACCCGCAAGTCGGCGCGCAAGCTGTGGCACTATGCTATCACGCAGAAAGAGGACCACCCGGTGGACCCCGACCAGCTTCACTGGGAGGGGGATATCGCCATTGTCCGCAAGCGGGAGCGAGGGGAACAGGTGCGTTACGACCTGGCCCAGCGAGAGAACGGGCGTTTGCGCGTCTACTATGGCGTCACAGATGACGGCATCCACGGGCCGTGGGCGCGTCTGGTGGGTATGGAGGCCGAGGGGTAGTAGAGATCGTCAGGTTGGAATGTCAAGCTCCCCACGACCAGGTCGTGGGGAGCTTGCTAAATAGTGCTCCGGTGGCTAGTTTACCCTCACCAGCACGCTGCTCCTCACGCACGTGTCCTCGCCGTCTTGAGGGTTGACGAAGGCAAAGGTCGCGGTCAGAGTATCCCCTGCAGCTAGGCCAAAGGGAGTGAGGTCAACGTCCTGGGGTTGGAAGGTGGCTTCGTTGGGATCGTTTTGTGGCGTTATGGTGGCGGTACCTGTCTCCGTGTGCAGGGTTTCGGGGGTGGGCTGTTGTTGGCGCAACACGGAGAGGGTCATTATGAGAGGGATGCTCTCGATGTCGGCCCGCTCGGTGCGGATGGTGACATAGGTCTCCACTGTGTCAAAGGGTGTGATCTCGGTGATCCCCTCGATAGTATTGGCGAGGTGGCAGGTGACGATGGTTACCGGGGTCTCTGATAGTTCTTGGGCATGGGCCGGCAGCACAGCCATCTCGACTGCTGGCTTGACCCATTTATCGGGCAGCAGCGCCGAAGCGGCAACAGCTCCGCCTGTTGCAGCGAGGGTCTTGAGCAACTGGCGGCGGCTCAGCGCGCTCTCTGGTCGTTTCTCTTCCGGCATTCTATCCTCCTTGTCGCATGACTAGGCTCGATGTGGCGGGTGAACCAATGACAAAGAGAGTGTATCACACTTTCTGGTGGTTGGCAATCCCGCGTCAAAGCAAACTCTCTATCCAGTCCCCCGCCTGATCGAGATCGGTGTAGGTGAGAGTGTAGGCCGGTATAGCCCGCGCCAGGCGGATGATCTCGGGAAAGCCGCGCTCAGGCAGGTTCCGGCTGTTCACGAGTGACTGCGCTAGCGCCAGGCCGGCCTGCGCTTTGGACAGGCGGCGCTGTTCCAGGCCGCCTTTGGGCCTGTAGTGGGGAAAGATGATGATGCCCAGCGGATGGTCGCCAGCCTGGTTGTCGGCCTTGAGCGCCGTGGGGGTGACAAGCCAGGAGGCAGGGTTGCGCAGGGTGGCCCAGCTTGCCCCGTCGATCTGCTCGCGCAGGAGGGAGATGGCCTCCCCTTTCAGGTTGAGCGGACGGGTGAAACTGTGTACCGTGACCGTCCCGTTGGGGATCAAGGCCATCTCGTCGGTCAGGTAGTCGAACCCTCTCGTCGTCAGCCAGGCGACCAGGGTGGTCTTGCCAGCCCTGATCTTGCCGGGTAGGAGGATTCCCTTGGACCGCCAGGCCACGGCGCCGGCGTGGAACAAGGGGCCGCCCCGGCTCTGCTCGGCGAGCTGGCGGCAGCTATCTCCCAACAGAACCGCAGCCAGCGTCGCCAGTGATTCGCCCCTGTAGATGAGGGTGTCCTCCCTGTAGAGGAGGCTCTGTCCGGGCACGTCGCCGGGCAGGAGGTGGTACATTGTCCCTGGTGGTTCCTCTCCCCCAGCGGGGAGGTCGCGGTACAGCCAGGCGACGAGGTCGCTCCCCTGTGCGTCCTGCGTTTCGATGCCGATGCTGCTGCCGGCAAAGCTGACCAGCCGCCGATATGTGCTCATCACGTGAACCGGATAGCGCCGTATTCGTGGAATCGTTGGATGGTGTCCCTCACATCCTCCGCGATACCCTCTGTTGCCTCGGGGAAGGCGGCGGAGAGCTGCGCGACGATCTCTTGGACTGTGCGTTGGCCGTCGCACAGGTGCCAGATGAGGGAAGCAGTCTCGTTGCAGTAGATGAGCTGATCCCGGGCCGGGTGGAAGAGGAGCAGTTCCCCATCGATGCTCTCCAAGCGGTATCCCGCTCTGTGGCAAGGTTTTTTCTCGGACATATCACCTCAATGGTTGAAAAGTCGGTGGCGAACCCAAGCCAGGATGTGGAGGGGGTGACGGAGCCAGCGAACCCAGAACAAGGGCTGGGCACCGCCCAGCCCATAGTGCAGGCGCAGCCACCACTCGGAAGGGAAGAATGTATCGCGGAGGATGCGGGACACTCCCTTTTCGCGCTGCGCGGCCAACGAGGAGCGGGGCCAGCCCTGGAACTCGTCTCCCGCCCCACGCACCATATGCTCCACGTCCACCCCGCCCCGTGCCAATAACTCCGGCGAGAGAGGGGTCACAAAGTGGATCAGCGAGAGGAGGTTGGGGACCACGGGGTACTGTTCTCCGACCCATTCCCAGTCGATGACAAAGCGCTCGGCAAAGCTGGCGATGTCGGCGATCCAGATCAGGCGAAGCGGCGTGAACACGTCGGCGTGGGTCACCAGATGCTGACACAGGTGGTACATCATCTCCTCTCTGCCCAGTGTCCAGGCCGTGGGACCGCCTGTTCCCAGTTGGAACTCTGTCGCGCGCGCGGCTAGGTCGTCCAACCCTGTCGGGACCGCCGTCATCTCGCCGAACAGAGTGAGGTGGAGTTCGACGTGGACGGCTGCGCCGTCGATGAGACGCGTGGCCGCTTTCAGGTGCTTGGCTGGTATTCGGTCGGCAGCGGGCACGGGGGCCTGGAACCCCAGGTCGGCCAGCAGTGCTTGCGCCCGGCGGGCCTCCTCCCTGCCAACCAGCAGATCGATGTCGTCCATCGGGCGCAGGCCCGGCTCCGGGTAGAGCAGGTGGCAGAGCGCCGCGCCCTTGAGGACCAGGACCCGCAGGCTGGCCTCCTGGTACGCTGCCAGTATCTCGATCAGCGTTTGTGTCCTGGCCTCATTGGCCCGGCGATGACGCAGGTAAAGGCCCTGTAGGGCGCGCCTGGTCCGTTGGTCCAGGCGCACGCCGGCCTCCTTCAGGTGGACATAGAGGAGCGGGGCCAGGCGGTGCGTTTCCGCCTGGGCCAGGACTCGCTCCCAATCCTCTATTCCGCGCGCTTCCTGCGCCAGTTTCTGGTAGCGGGCATCGTCGCCCTCGGCACGGGCGT
>JAOZPF010000285.1 GCA_029932895.1 Anaerolineae bacterium
ACGGCGGCGACCACGGCACACTGTGTGCTTCTTCCGCCGCTGGCGCCGAACCACCAGGCGCGTTCTATGACTGGAACAATATGCTGCCTTCCTGGTTCCCTGGCGGTGGCACCCAGATTGTCGCCGGGCCAGGCTCAGCCGGGCTTGGTGGCCCTCCTGTCGGAGCGCAGATCATTGCCATAGGCAACACATACGCTGGCGGCAACACCTTCAACGAGTATCTCTTTACCGTCTTTGGTTACGATGGTGCCATCAGCGGAGAAGATGACGCCAATATCGTCAGTATGTCATTCGGCTCTGGCGGTGAGGACGCCGATGCTTGGGACTTTCAGTCCGAGTACCTGGCGGCGATTAACCTCTGGCTAGAAGACGCTGGGGCCCCCAGCCCCATCTATGTCGACTCTTCCGGTAACGGCGGGCACGGGTACGGCACGGTCAATACCCCCGGCCCCGTTACCGGTGTCTCTGTTGGTGCGTCCACCCAGTACGGCCCCTACAACGTCTGGGGTGAGTACGAGGGCGTGGACTCTCCCTTCAAGGCCAACTTCCACGACGTACAGCCCTGGTCCGACCGTGGCCCGACGGCGATGAGCACGCTCGCCCCGCACGTCGTAGCCAACGGCGCTTGGGGTAGCGGCGCTCTCCCGACCAACCTGGCGACCTATGTCAACGGCACGGACGGCGCGGCGGCCTGGGATATGTGGGGCGGCACCAGCCGCTCTGGCCCGGTGGCAGCAGGCGTGCTGGCCCTCATCTATGACGCTTACTGGCAGGGCACTGGAATGTATCCCGACTGGCGGCAGGCCCGCGAGTTCCTGATGAACGGCGCGCTGGACATCTGCTACGACGAAAAGGTTGCCGGCAGCGGGCAGGTCAACGCTTACCGCTCCGCCATCGTCGCCCGCGGCGATTACGGCATCTATGTAGACCCGCCGTTCTATCAAGCTGGCTCATATCCCCCCGGCAGCGGCAACAGGTTCGAGTCGTTTGCCACAGGGTTGCTGCTTGGTCAGACGGACGTGACTACGTTCACCGTCTATAACCCCTACACCGACTCGGTGTTTGTTCAGATACTGGACGAGCAGTTGCTGGAGGTGGATCGCTACAGCATCACGATGACCACGCAGATCAGCGACCCGGACCCCAGCAACTATGTGTACGGTGCGCCGGACTATGTGCTGGACTTGACGCCGCTCGTGAATGCAAACCCGACAGCCGACCTGATGGTCGTCCGCGTGGCCTACCCCTTTGAACACTTTGCCGACGACCCAGACGGTGCGCCAAGCTACAAGAACCGCTGGATCGGCGCGGTCTATAACGTTTTCGACGACGGCGACGGGGTGTGGTGGAGCGACCTGAACGCCAATGGGCGGGTCGAGATCTCGCCCACAGTGGCCAGTGCCGACCACGAGCTTGACCTGGACGATGACTATATCCGCTTTACCTACTCTTACCTGCGCGGCACGATGCAAGAGATGCGCGTGCAACGCCCGTTCGAACGAATGGGCGACGCGATCTGGCTCGGCCTCTCCCACTATGTCAACGACGGCACCAACACCACCCACAACATCGAGATCATTTTCTACGAGGAACAAGACTGGGATCAGGTGACGGTTGAACCGTTGATGTTGATGGTTCCTCCGGCCATTGACCCGCTGACCCCTGGTCGGGCCGTCTTTACGGTGACGTTCAATACCGCTGTGCTCACGACCCTCTTCACCGAGACGTGGGACAGTGTCTCAGCGCCAACGCTGCCTGCCGGATGGGCTGTTATGGACACCTCCGGCTCTGCCGGTGACTGGGAGACCAATGCCGGCACTGTACACCCCTCCGGTGGCGGGACGGTCAGTGCGCCCAATGTGGCTTACTTTAACAGTTGGACTGCCAGTGCGGGCAGCTCCACACGCCTCTATCGCACCAGCGGCATAGACCTGAGCGGCGTGACCACGGGCACGAACGTCTATCTCGACTTTTGGATGTACCATGACACCGGATACTCAGCCGACGACCGCTTGCAGGTGCAGGTCTCGACCGATGGTGGCACCACCTGGGACGACGTCGGGCCAGAATTCTATCGCTATGACGGCTCTGACCAATGGACGCAGCACAGTGTCGACCTCACCGCTTATGCTGGACAGTCTGATGTGCGCATCGGCTTTGAGGGCATCAGCGGCTATGGCAACGACATCCACATTGACGACATCGAGGTCTATGCGATAAATGTGGACGCCCCCGGCGAGTACATGGGCCGTCTCCTCATCCACGACCCCGGCGTACCCGGTCACTATGAGCCATACGACATCGTCATTCCGATGGAAAAGCAGGTCTGGTTCGAGGTCTCTGGCGACCCGGTGGTCGGCGGCACGCCGCCAGCCCCGACTCCCTATGACAACGGGCAGATGTACGGCGCGTTCAGTTGGGGCGGGCGATACGAGAGCGGTGACTGGCGTGTCTTTCCCTTTGTCGTTGCCGACGACGTACCTGCCGGCTCGGTGCTGCTGGTGGACAATGTCTGGGAGGATTATCCGACCGACATTGACACCTTGCTCCTCGACCAAGCTCCGCCGTGGGACTTTGGGAGTGCCGGTGGGCCTCCTGGCTTGCCGCTGTGGTTCGGGCCGTTTACGATGGACTATCTGGGCTCCGGTAGCGACCGTGTAGGCTCACGGCCCAACTGGCAGTACCACACCAACGCCGGTGTCAACCACGAGTTTGTCACCGCCAATGCTTACCCCGGCTTGCACGTGATGCTCCATCACGGCGTCCTCTATGGCGGGCATCAGACCGCTGTGCCGTTTACCACCACCATCGCTGCTGCTACCATCTTCCCCAACCCGGTGGTGCTGCCGAACGGCTTTAGCTGTGTCTCGCAGACCTTTACGATGACTTTCAAGTCTGGCCTGGACTTGGCTGATGGTTTGGTGCTGGGTGATGCGTTCGGTTGGTTCTCGCCGACGGTGTTGATCAGCCAGACCGTTCACCAGGATGATCCCAACGACCCCTCTACGGCGAGCTGGATCTATCCCATCGTACTGGCAGACTCTTACCGTCTGGATGTCATGACCTTTAACGCCACCGGGCCTGACCTAGACCTCTTTATCGTCCGCGACAATGACAGCAGCGGGACGTGGACGTCTGGCGACCAGATCGTCGGTGCTTCCACCACCGCCACGGCGGATGAGTCTGTCTCGCTGACCGGCCTGCCTGACGGCGATTACCTGATCGCCGTGCACGGCTGGAGCATCTCCCCCGACCCCGGTCGCTTTGATATCACCATCCTGAACATCGTCGGGCAAGGGGCGATGAGCGCGATCGGGATGCCCAGCTCCGTAACGGCTGGCGTGCCTGTCTCCTTCACCATCCACATAGACAGCACTCCGCCTCCCGGTCACTGGCAGGGGTTGCTCCTCCTAGGGCCGCCGACTGCGCCGGAGGCGATCGAGGTGCCGGTGCTGGTAACTCAGGGTGGGGCGACCAAGACCGCTCTGCAGAGCACTGTGATGCCCGGTGAGTTGG
>JAOZPF010000286.1 GCA_029932895.1 Anaerolineae bacterium
AGCATCACGTCAATGATGACGATGTTCTTGAGCCAGAAGGAGTAGGCGATCTGGAGCAGCAGATAGCTGATCAGGATAGCGCCGAAGACCGGCTGGAGCAGGATGCCCAGGGGCAGCGCGACCAGGGGGATGACGACGGCAGCGGCGACGGCCACGCCGGCGCTGAGCTGGCCGCTGGCGAGGGGGCGGCTGCGCTTCCGGGGGTGCTGGCGGTCCTTCTCAACGTCGGCCAGGTCGTTGATGATGTAGACGGTGCCGGATACCAGGCACAGCAGCACGAATCCGGCGATGGTCTGGGCCAGGTAATGTGGGTCGAAGAGTTTGACGTCGAAGGTCAGGGGGGCGAAAATGAAGATGTTCTTGACCCATTGCTTGGGCCGCATAGTCTTGAGCAGGCCGATGATCACAGGTTTTTTACCTCCGGGTGGGTGATTCCAGATAGAGGCCTCGGGTGGTCTCCCCATTGAGCGTTGTTGGCCAGACAGATCCCTGAATGTGAAAACGGATCGAAAGAATGCACCGAATCAACGGCACCGAATGCGTCAAATCCTTGACATTCAGGGAGAGCGGCCAACGGATCGGCGACGATAAATTCGGTTCATCCTTGAAATTCGTTGTCATATTTGGCGGGCCGTCGCTCAACAGCACTTTAGAGGGGGACTACCAGGCCTCGCAAGTCTTCAAATGATACCAGAAGTGGTCGGTTTCGACAAGCAGGCCGGGCGGCCGGACATGAAGTGTCCGGCCTACGGAGTGGCGGGCGCTGCAAGCGCCCTTGGGGGTCCAGGGGAGCCTGGTTTGCCGGACGGTGCTCAAGAGGTCTTGCATTTGCCACGTTCTTGGGGTATGATAGGGTGGGGTGAGGAGGATGCGGGCGAAGAGGCGGTTGGACGTCCTGTTAGTGGAGCGGGGGCTGGCCGAGAGCCGGGCGCAGGCCCAGCGCCTGATCCGCGCCGGGCTGGTGCGGGCGGCGGGTCAGGTGGCCGACAAGCCCGGCCTGCGGGTGGCGGCGGACGTGGAGCTCGCGCTGCAGGCCCGCCCGCGCTTCGTGAGCCGGGGCGGGGAGAAGTTGGAGGCGGCGCTGGCGCGCTTCGGGCTGGACGTCGGGGGTGTGGTGGCGGCCGACGTGGGGGCCTCCACCGGCGGTTTCACCGACTGCCTGCTCCAGCGCGGCGCCCGGCGCGTGTACGCCATTGACGTGGGGTACGGACAGTTGGACTGGCGGCTGCGGAACGACCCGCGCGTGGTGGTGATGGAGCGGGTCAACGCCCGCTATCTGGAGCGCCTGCCGGAGCCGGTGGAGCTGGTCGTCGCCGATGTCTCCTTTATCTCGCTGGGGCTGATCCTGCCGATGGTGGTGCGGTGGTTTGACGTGGAGCGGCTGGGAGGCCGTTCCGACGTGGTGGCGCTGATCAAGCCGCAGTTCGAGGCGGGGCGGCGAGAGGTCGGGCGGGGCGGCGTGGTGCGCGACGCGGCGGTGCATCGGCGGGTGTTACAGCGGGTGCTGGAGGCCGCGGCCCAGGAGGGCCTTGGGTTGCGCGGATTGATGCCCTCCCCTCTGCGCGGGCCGGCCGGGAACGTCGAGTTCCTGGGCTGGTGGGAGCTCGGCGGGGAGGGGGTGGAGGTGGAGGCCGCGATCGCGGCCTGTATGGCGGAGGTGGGGGATGGTGGGTGATCGGAAGGACGACCTGGGGATTCGACTGGAGCGGCTGGAGCGGATCCTGGAGGTCAGCCGTGAGCTGACCTCCACGGTGGCGCTCGAACCGCTTCTGGAGAAGATCGTCTCGATGGCCGCCGAGCTGACGGGCAGCGAGGGCGGGTCCATCCTCCTGCTGGACACCCGCACGGGCGAGCTGCGTTTCTGCGCCGCGTCCGGCGACCAGTCGCGGCGCCTGGCCCCTATCCCCGTGCCCATCGAGGGCTCCATCGCTGGCGCTGTCCTGGCGTCCGGGGAGCCGTTGATCGTGTGCGATGCGCAGGCTGACCCCCGTCATTATGGGGAGGTGGGGCAGCGGATCGGGATGGAGGTCCGTTCGTTGCTGGCGGCCCCGCTGCAGATCAAGGAGCGCTGCATCGGCGTGCTCGAGGTGGTGAACAAGGGGGAGGGGCGGGGGTTCTCCCAGGAGGATGTGGAGACGTTGATGGCCCTCGCCGCGCAGGCGGCGGTGGCCATAGAGAACGCGCGGCTGGTGGAGGCGCTGCGGAGGGCCTACGAGCGGCTGGGGGAGCTGGACCGGTTGAAGTCCGACTTCATCGCCATCGCCTCGCACGAGTTGCGCACGCCGTTGAGCCTGATCCTGCTCTACGCGGCCGTGCTCCGGGAGGAGCTGGGGGATCGGGCCGGGACGCAGTTGGACGCCGTGCTGCGGGCGGCCATGAGCCTCCGGCACATCATTGACACGATGCTCAACCTGAGTTATCTGGAGACCGGGCAGATGGAGGTGGTACCCACCCGCTTTGACATGCGGGCCGAGGTGCGGGGGGCGTGCAGCGACTATGAGGCGCTCGCCGAGACGAACGGGCTGACGTTGACGGCCGACCTGCCGGATGTGGCGGTGCCGATCCAGGCGGACCGGGAGAAGGTGCGCGTGGTGCTGGACAATTTGATCTCCAACGCGGTCAGGTTCACCCCGTCCGGGGGGCGGGTTACGGTGGGGGTGTGCGGCCGGGGCGACGAGGTGGAGGTGTCGGTGGCCGACACCGGCGTCGGGATCCCGCCGCAGGAGCTGGAGCGCATCTTCGATCGCTTCTATCAGGTCGAGGATCACATGATCCGCCGGCACGGCGGGATGGGGCTGGGGCTTTCCATCGTCAAGGGGCTGGTGGAGCTGCACGGTGGCCGCGTGTGGGCGGAGAGCGTGCCGGGTCAGGGCAGCCGCTTCGTCGTGGTGCTGCCTGCCACTTGAGAAGAAGGTCATCTCACCACAGAGACACAGAGGACACGGAGAAAAACCGAGATGTGCCTCCCTGTTGTGTCGCACCGCAGCTACTTTCCGAGAACTCTCGTGAGCGTGAGCGTGGGGAGGGGGTTTGCACAGAGGGGGAGCCGGGAGTATACTGGTGGCAGGGAGCGCATATTTGCTACAGGCGTACTCGCGGGAGGCGTAGGAGATGGCCCATTCTATAGCGGAGAAGACGGAGCTGAGCTGCCCTGAGTGCGGGCGATCGTTCATGGCACAGGTGTGGCTGGTCGTGGATGTGGGCGAGCGGCCCGACCTGGCGGAGCGCGTCCAGAACGGCACGCTGCACGACGTCTCGTGTCCCCACTGCGGCCATCGGGGCACGGTGGACGCGCCGCTGCTGGTGTACCTGCCCGGGGAGGGACGGCCGCTGCTCTTCTCACCCGCCCGGCGCACCAGCACCGAGGAGGACCGGGAGCAGGCGGCGGGGCTGGTGGGGGCGCTGCGGGAGCGGCTGGGGGATGAGTGGCGGGATGGGTGGCTGGCGCAGGGGCTGGCGGGGGTGCCGCGCGAGATGCTGCCCCTGGCCCTGGCCGAAGGTCCAGAGGCCGCGCT
>JAOZPF010000052.1 GCA_029932895.1 Anaerolineae bacterium
AAGCAACGCCTCGCGCGTGCGAGCCAGGATATCCGGCAGTTCCTGGGCCTTGACGACAGAAGCCATACGCTGGACAGCCTGGGCGTGTTCCTGCAACCCCTGCTCATGGGAGATGTCTTGAAACAGCACCATCACACTGTCCGTTTGGTCATGCCCAGGGAGAGACGTGACCGTCACGCGCGCCGGGAGCGAGGAACCATCACGGCGCACCACTCTGGTATCATACTGCCCCGCGATGTCTTGGGGAGGCTGCCCGTCCTTGCCCCTCACACGCTCCCCATCTTTCGGGTCGACGAGTGCGGCCCAGGGCGTGCCAATTAGCTCTGGTGGAGAACAGCCCAATAGTTCAGCAGCACGCTCGCTGGCAAAGGTGATACGCCCCAGCACATCGCAGACGAGTACACCGACCCCCATCCGTTCCAGCGCCTGGCGATAAACCTCATCATCCTCCAAAGGGCTCAAATCCCTCCTCCTTCAGGGACGAACCATACTGCCGCACAACATCCCCAAGCCAGCGGGCGCCACCTTTATTATTATATCGATGCCCCGCCTAATGTCAACAGCAAAAACGGGACAGGACCACATCCCACCTCTCCACCGTCCAGTTCAACAGCCGCACACAATGACATTTTGCCTCCCTAGCGCACTTGATGTACAATCGGCCATCACGCCTGGAAAGGAGCGAACAATGAGTGCACAATCCACCAAACAGCGCACTGCCTACCGCAAGATGGTCAACGCCTGGTGTATGTACGACTGGGCCAACAGCGCTTTTGCCACAACCATCATGGCGGCGGTGTTACCAACGTTCTACAGCGCGGTGGCCGGGGCCAATTTGGAACCGGTGCAGGCCAGCAGCTACTGGGGTTACACCAACACCATCGCCATGCTCATCGTCGCCATTTCCGCGCCCATCCTGGGAGCCATCGCCGACCACAGCGGGGCCAAGAAGCGGTTTTTGGGCGGGTTTGCCGGGATCGGCATTCTCTTCACCGCCCTCCTGGTCCTGGTGAGCACAGGAGATTGGCTGATGGCCTCGGCCTTTTACATCCTGGGCCGCGTGGGCTTTGGCGGAGCGAACATCTTTTACGACTCTCTCCTACCCCACGTCGCCCATCCCGACGAGATCGACCAGGTCTCCACCAAGGGGTACGCCCTGGGCTACCTCGGCGGTGGACTGCTGCTGGTGGTCAACCTGGCCTGGATCATGAAACCAGAGTTGTTCGGTCTGCCGAACGCCGAGGTCGCCACCCGCCTCTCCTTCTTCAGCGTAGCGATCTGGTGGACACTCTTTGCGATCCCCCTCTTCCGGCGCGTGCCGGAGCCGCGCGTGGTGCTGGAACAAGCAGAAAGCGGTAACCCGGTGCAGGCTGGGTTCCAGCGTCTCGGACGGACCTTTCGCGAGATCCGCCGCTACCGGGAACTGTTCAAGTTTCTGGTCGCCTTCTGGCTCTATAACGACGGCATCGGCACCATCATCACTATGGCAGTGATCTTTGGCAAAGAGATCGGTATCGGAACGACCGACCTGATCGGGGCGATCCTGGCGGTGCAGTTCGTTGGCATCCCTTTCTCCTTTGCCTTTGGTTGGCTGGCGCGCAAGCTGGGAACCAAGCGCTCGATCCTGCTAGCCCTGGGGGTCTATACCCTGATCGCCATCGGGGGCTATTTTATGCAGAGCGGGCTCCACTTTTGGATTTTGGCTCTCATGGTGGCGACGGTGCAGGGGGGAAGCCAAGCCCTCAGCCGCTCCCTCTTTGGACGGCTGGCACCCAAGGCCAAGACAGGCGAGTTCTTTGGCTTTTACGATGTCAGCTCCAAGTTCGCCGGCATCGTGGGCCCGGCCCTCTTTGGCGTGGTGGGGCAGTTGACCGGCTCCAGCCGTCTCAGCATCGTCTCCCTCGTCATCTTTTTCATCGCCGGCGGCGGGCTGCTGCTGTGGGTCAATGAGAAAGAGGGCATCCGTGTGGCCGAGGAGGAGAATCGGGCGGCGGGACTGGCATAGAAAGAATGACCCTTGCGACCACCCTTGTGGGTGGGAAAATGGGGGGGCAGGGGCAGCAGGCCCTGCCCCTACCGATCCTGTGGGTACTGCTCCAGCAACGCCAGTTGAGCGCGGGCCATAGCTTCCAGTTCGACATCCTCGGCAACGTGAGCTAGATCGGCAGCCACCTGGTAATCAGTTATCGCCGTCTCGATCCTTCCTTGCTCGGCCTCCGCCGAAGCTCGCAGGTAAAAGCCGTACCCCCAGCGGGGCGACAACCTGATGGCTGCCTCGGCGTCGACCAGGGCTGCCTCCGTGTCGCCCACCTGGAGCAGGATCGTCCCTCGCTGGAAGAGAAACGATCTCTCACCAGGCACCAGCTCCCGTGCCGCATCGTAATTCTCCCTGGCTCCCTCCGCATCCCCCAATTCCTGGCGCAGCACACCGGCCCAGAGCAGCGGCTCGGGGTCATCGGGCGTGAGGGCCACAGCGGCCTCGAACGACTCCAGCGCAGCCTCCAACTCCCCGCCGCTCGCCAGCTCCTGCCCGGTAGCGATATAGCGTAGCGCCTGGCGGACCTCGGGGGGCGGCCCAATCCACCGCTCATAGACGAACCAGCCGAACGCCACCGTGAGCAAGACCGCCAAGCCCACCAGCAGCGCCTTCCCGACCGCCCGCCGCTGCGTCTGGGCATAGCTCTGGTCGAGGAACCACCAAGGGCGCTCCGCCTCGGCTCCCCGCCGCTCCCGTTCGGCCCTCAGCGCCGGCCCTGCCTCGCGCAGCAAATCCCGCGCCTGGCGCTGCATCCTCCGCCAGGCAGACTCCAGGCGCTCCCGTTCCGCTCCCACGTTCGCCCCGGCCGCCTCCAATTCATCCAACCGCCCGGCGGCCTCGTCCAACAAGATGACCAGCTCCACAGCCGCCGCGCCCGACCCGGGCAGACGACCCAGGCCATCCTCGACCCGCCCCAGCGTTTCTCGCACCTGGCCCAGCGCGGTACGGGGCTGGGAAGGAACTCCTAGACGCGTCATTCCTCCGCCTGGGGGGGGCGCATCTCTTCGTAGACGCGCTCCAGTCCAGCCCGAACCCGCTGCTGTATCTCTTCCCGCTCCTCATCAGCAGGAAAGAGAGTCATGAACTCGGGAATCAACGCCAGCAGATCGCCGCGCGTGCCGCCGGCGATGTGGAGGGAGCGAACCCGACGGCGCACAAGCTGGAGGTACTCGCTGAGCGGATAGGTGGCCTCCTTGCCGCTCACAGGCCCCCGCCCGGGGACGATGAGCCGGATAGGAGTGCGAGCGCGGCGGAGGTCAACCAGGGCCTTTAGCCAGGCCCTGGTGTCGGGGGAGGAAGCCACCAAGGGCCAAGTCCCCACAACCACCGTGTCGCCGGCAAAGAGGATTCGGCGCTCAGCGACCCGCACCCACACGCTGCCCGGCGCCGCCCCGTGCACCGCGGCGACGGTCACAGGGAGAGAACCTTGCAGGGTGATATGGCCATCCACGGCGACCTCTGGAATGACCAAGGCACTCTGCTCTATGCCCTCTCTCTCGGGCCAGCGCCTGACCCACTCCTCCACCAGCGTGTGCCACAGCCCCTCCTTCCCCTCCCGCAGCCGGCGCAGGGTGCCGCGCCCGGCGACAACAGGCGCTCCCAGCGCCCCGATACCCAGGAGCCGGTCGGGGTGATCGTCGGTGAGAACAGCCCAGCGGACCGGTCCGCCTGCGATCTCCTCGATGCGTTCTCGCCAGGCCAGACCATCAGCCGGGAGCGGCGGCGCATCGATGGCCACAGCGCCCTCGTCGGTGCAGATAAAACCGACATTGATGCCGGGAAAGAAAGTTTCAACATAGATGCCAGGTGAGATCTCTTCCATATGACGGGTATCTCCCAATTGAATTATCGCACTTTGCGGTCCAGGTCGGCTACCGCCGCTGCCAACAGTTGCTCGGCACGCGCAAGAGGGACGGCGGGGCCACTGCCCTGGGCGAACTGGGGCCGCCCGCCCCCCTTGCCACCCAGCGGCTCGCAGATGGCCCGCAAGAGTTCCACGGCGTCCACCCCCACATCCTCCGAGCGCGCCACACAGACATGGGTACGCTCACTCCGCGAGAGCAACACGGCCACCACACTCGATTGGGCCACCAGTCTGGCCGCCAGCGCCCGCAGATCGGCGGGGTCGCGCCCCTCCAGCACCACGCGCACCAGCCGGAACGGTCCGGCAGGAACCGCCACCTGCGCCAAACGAGCCGCCTCCAGCTCCAACGCCTGTTTCTTGAAAGCGCGCAGGCCCCGCTGTGCCGTCTTGAGCTCTGCCTGCAGCCGCGCGATGGCCTCTTCCAACTCCCCCTGCCCCACCGTCAACATGTTGGCGATGGCATGCACCGTCCTGTTTTTGGCACAATAATCCCGCAGTGCCCTCCCCCCACAGAGAAATTCGACCCGTGTCTCCGCGCCCCGCTGCTCCAACCGCACCACCTTGAGCAGCCCAATCTCGCCGGTGTGGGTGACGTGGGTTCCGCCACAGGGATTGAGGTCAAAGGGAGGGCCATCCGCCGCCGGACCCACTTCCACCAGACGCAGCGGCCCTTTCACCTGGGGCGGCCGGCGCAGGGCCAATTTCGCCAGCTCTGCCCGCTCCACGAAGCGGGCCGTCACTGGCCGATCCTCCCAGATGACCCGGTTGACCAGGTCCTCCACCGGCGCCATCGTTTCTAGCGTCAGCCGGGCCACGTTCAAATCGATGGTGCAGGCCGCAGCGCCGAGGTGAAAGGCGACCGTGTCGGCATGCAGCAATCGTTCGCACGCAGCGGAGAGCAGGTGCTGTCCACTGTGCTGCTGCATATGATCAAAGCGGCGCTCCCAATCCACCTCACCGACCACCTGGTCCGCCGTCAGGTCACCTGCTAGAAGGTGAACAACGGCCCCATCTACCTCCCGGACCTCGACGCCGGTCACCGGTATGCCGGAGAGCGTCCCTCGGTCGGACGGCTGACCGCCGGAGGTAGGATAAAAGGCCGTGTGGTCCAGGATGATGGCGGGGTGACCTTGCCAGGACAGCCGCTCCATCACCCTGGCCTCGAAGCGAACCAGGTAGGGATCGGCATAGTACAGCCGCTGGTCGAGGGTTCCGCTCACTCCTCTTTTTTCTCCACCAGTGGCAGGAGGAACTTGAACGTAGCCCCATGGCCGGGTTCGCTCTCGACCCAGATACGACCG
Organism: Anaerolineae bacterium; assembly: GCA_029932895.1. Lineage (GTDB taxonomy): Bacteria > Chloroflexota > Anaerolineae > B4-G1 > DUEL01 > JAOZPF01. The sequence continues at coordinate 5,204 of JAOZPF010000052.1, forward strand.
CCGTGCGCCTCCACCGCCAACTTGCAAAAGGTCAATCCCAGCCCCGTCCCCCGTGCCTCCTCGTGGTAGACACGGGCAAAGCGGACAAAGATGTGATCGTGGTACTCGGGCGGAATCCCAGGGCCGGTATCCGCGACAGCAAAGAGCAACGATTTCTCGTCGGGCCGGGTCACTTCCACCCTGATCTCGCCGCCAGCCGGGGTGAACTTGATGGCATTATCCAACAGATTCAGGAGGACACGCTGGATAAGGTCACGGTCCACCCATAGGGGTGGCAGGGGGCTGGCAAAGTGACTCTCCAGCCGCATCTCGCGGGCGGTGACCGTGGGCTGCATCTGCTCCACCACCTCCGCGACCATTTCCTCAACATCCACCATCCTGCGGTCCAGCTTGGCCTCGCCAGACTCGAGCCTAGCCAGGCCGAGGATTGAGTCGATCAGCAGGTAGAGCCGCTCGCCGCTCCGTTGAGCGATGGCAAAGAGTTGGTCCACAGGCACGGCGATGCTCTTGTCCATCGTCGCCGCGCGGATCAACTCCAGGCTGCTCATAATAGAGGAGAGAGGATTGCGCAGGTCGTGGATGATCATCCGCGTCAATTCCTGCCGGGCCTGTTCCAGCTCTAACCGCTCGGAGAGATCGTGGCAGACCCACTGGATATAGGGGCGGCCGCGGTGAAAGACGCGGGTGGCTCGGATCTCAAAGGGAAGGGACCCCTCACCCCGCGTCACAACCTCGGCATTGTAGAAAACGCCCTCCCCTTGCAGCGCCCGCACAAACTGCTCCCGCATCTCACCAGGGTTCAGGAACAGGGTGGCGATCTCCTGACCGAGCAGTTGTTCCTTCTCCCGACCAATCATCTCGCACAGCTTGCGGTTGACGTCGGCAATGAGACCGTGTTCATCGGTGATGAGGATGGGATCGGCGCTGTTCTCGAACAGCGCCGCATACCGCTGCTCGGCGTCGCGGGCGCGGGTAAAGTGACGGGCGTTCTGAATGGCACTGGCAGCCAGCGCAGCCACGTTCATCAGCAGCTTGAGGTCCGCCGGCTTGAACTCGCCCTCCTGGGGGTTCATTGCCTCGACAACCCCTATCGTTTCCTGTCCCAGCTTGATGGGAACAGCCACCATCGCCCGAGTGCGGAAACCGGTCTTCTCGTCCACGCCTCGGTAAAAGCGCTCATCCTCGCGGGCAGCCGGAATCAGGGCCGGCTGCCCCGTCTGGGCAACCCAACCGGCGATCCCCTGGCCCTGCTTGAGACGGACATTCACCACCTCATTGGCCGCAGCGCCAGAGGCAACGCGGAAAACGAGATCGCCCGTACCCTCTTCCACCAGCGCCACCGAGGCGGCGTCCGCCCGAAAGTGCTCGCGGACGCTGTTCATCAGCGAACGGAGAACCTGGTCCAAATCCAGAGAGGCGGCGATAGCCTGACCGGTGGCGTGCAGGAACTCGACCTCCTTCAACTGGCGGTAGACCTGCTGCCAGAGCCGGGCATTGGCGACGGCGATAGCGGCATAGTCGGCAAAGGCAGCCACGATGCGCGCATCCGACCCGCTGTATGTCCCCGGCTCGCGGCTATCGACCGTGAGGGCACCGACCATCTCCCCTCGGGCGACCAGGGGGGCACCGATCCAACCGTGGATAGTATGGATCCCTTTGGCATTTTCCCACCCTTCGATCTGCTGCACATCCTCCACGACCAAGGGCTCGCGGCTGGCCGCCACCCGCGCCATTATATGCCCACTCTCCAGCTCAAAAGAGATGGCGCGCACGGCCTCATCGTCCTCAAAGCCCCGCCAGGCCCGGACGACGAGCCTTTGGCCCTGGCGGAGAAAGATGGAGGCACTGTCGTAAAAGACGACACGTCCTAGCTGCTCCAGGATCAAGCTGAGCACCTCGTCCAGGTCCAGAGTCGCCGTGACGACGCGGGCGATCTCGCTGAGCGTGTCGGCCAGCACCCGCCGCTGCTCCTCGGCGGCAAAGAGCCGGGCATTCTCCACCGCCACCGCCACCTGACCGGCGATCAATTGCAACATCTCCAGATCGTCCTGGTCAAAGTACCCAACCTGATGATGGATGCAGGAAAGCACGCCTACCACACGGCTGGATAGCAAGAGCGGCGCACAGACCACCGCGGCTGGGGCTGCCTTCTCCTCCGGTTTCAGCACACGTAACCAGCGCGGATCACTATCCACATCCGGCACAAGGGCCGGCTGGCGATTCCTGACCACCCACCCTGCCAATCCGTCCTGCAGCACTCGACGTGCCAACCCCAAGTCCGGCTTGACAAATCCACCATCTTTGAGGAGCACCGTGACCATCAGGCGTTCCTGCTCATCCAGCAGCATCAGGCTGCCGACGGCGGCATCAACGGCCTGCATGCTCAACGCCAGCGCACGGCGCAGCACCCCCATCATGTCCAGGCCGGCGGTCAACTCGCGGGCCAAGCGGGTCATGATATCCAGCCGGTCGCTGGGGCTCAGGCGTCTCTTTGTGCTCTCCCCCTGCTTCACGGGAACACCACCTCCTCCCGCCCTTGCAGCTTCTCTTGGACTTTGGCCACGATCAGGTCCAAATGGTGGGGGTTGGCCACAAAATCGAGGTCGTCGGATGGTACCGCCAACACGGGACACAGGTTGAACTGCGTCACCCATTCCTCGTAGAGGGCATTCAATTGAGAGAGATAGCCGGACGAGATATCCCGCTCAAAGGTCCGGCCCCGCTGGGCGATGCGGCCCATCAGCACAGGGACCGAGGCCCGCAGATAGACCAAGAGGTCAGGTGGAGGAAGCAACGCACTCATCACCTCATACAGCTCCCGATAGCTCTGATAGTCCCGCTCACTCATCAGACCCTGCCGGTAGAGATTGCGGGCAAAGATCTCGGCATCCTCGTAGACAGTGCGGTCCTGCACCACCGGGTTGGGTCGCCGGAGCAACTGATAGTGATGGCGCAGGCGACGCGAGAGAAAAAAGACCTGGGAGTGAAAGCTCCAACGCTGCATATCCTGGTAGAAATCAGCCAGGTAAGGGTTGTCGGTCACCGCTTCAAAGAAAGGCTCCCACCCCAATCGCTCGCTAAGCAGTCCGGTCAGGCTGGACTTGCCGACGCCGATATTGCCTGCGATCGCGACGAATCTCTTTTGCACGAGCGTCACCCCCTGACCCGCGGGAGGACCACGGTAAAGGTGCTGCCCCGCCCCAACTCGCTCTCCACCATCACCGTGCCTCCGTGCGCCTCGATGATCTCCCACACCAACGCCAGCCCGATCCCCATGCCGCCAAAGCGGCGAGTGGTAGAGCCATCAACCTGGTAGAACCGCTCAAAGATCCGCTCCAGGTGCTCCGAGGCGATCCCGATCCCCTCATCCTGGACGATCACAGAGACCCAGTCCTCATCCGCACTGACCAATATCCGCACCCGCCCGCCGTTCGGGCTAAACTTGATCGCATTGTCAACGAGGTGAGAAAAGGCCAACCCCAGATATTCCTGGTCGCCCAGGACAAACAACGGCTTGGCAGGGAGATTGATCTCCAGAATATCCCCCATACGTTCAGCAGTGCTGCGGTACTCTTCCAGCACATGCATCACCACATCCTGAATAGAGAGAGGCATCAGGTCCAACGTCCCGCGGGGGAAGGAGCGCAGCGAGGTCAGGTTATGAATCAGCCGCGATAGGGTCAGAGTTCGCTCGTGGATCACCTCCAGAGCGCTGCGCTGCGCCGGCCTGATCTCGCCCAAGTCGCCAGAGAGCATGAACTCGGTGTAGCCCTGGATCAGCGTCAAGGGGGTACGCAGCTCGTGTCCCACGTTCTGCACGACCTCGTTCCGCAAGCGGTCCAGGTCTTGCAATTCTCGCACCGCTCCTCTCAATCGGCTCGACTGTTCCTCCAACTGACGATAGAGGCGGGCGTTCTCGATGGCAATGGCCGCCTGCCCGGCAAAGGCCAGGGCAAGGTTGGCATGTTCGGGACGGTAGAAACCGGGCTCCTGCCGGTCCAGTGTCAGTATGCCAATCAGCCGGTCACCGAAAAGGAGAGGCACCCCCAACCAGGAGCGAACGTTGACCATAGCGTGAGGTTCGCGGCGGAACTCGGGATAGAGGACAGGGGCATCATCCAGGATCACCGGCGCGCGACCCTGAATCACACGGCCATTGGGGGTATCCGGGCTAGTGGGATCAATGGTGAGCCCATCCAGGTCCACCGCAGCAGGGAACCCCCGCCCCTTGATGAACCTGAGCACCCCTTCTTCCAATAGCTGGATCGAGGCACTGTCGTAAGGGACAACCTCCTGCAATTCAACCAGGATGCGGTCGAGGACCTCCCCAAGGTCCAGGGAGGTGGTCAGCGCTTGGGCGGCCCGATAGAGGGTCTCGGCCTCCCGTCGCCGCTCCCTCTCCTGGCGGTAGAGGCTGGCGTTCTCCAGCGCCACGCTCAACTGGCTGGCGAGGGCCGTGTAAAAAGTCAGGCTCTCCTCGTCAAAAGCATTGGGGCGACAACTCTCCACATTGAGCACACCGAACACCCGGTCACCTACGCCGACCGGGACGGCCAACTCGGAGCGCACCTCCGGAGCGCCGGTGTAATAGTCGTCCTCCTGACTGACGTCCTCGACCAGCACCGGCTCTCCTGTTTGGAAAACGCGGCCGCAGATGCTCCCATCAAACGGCAGCACGAAATCCTCCACCGCCGGGGGAAACCCGATCTGGGCCGGATGGAGCAAGAGCCCCGTTCCCTCGTCGTTGGGGAAGGCAAAGATGAGGAACTCGACCTGCATCGTCTCTTGCAACGTCCCGACGGTCCGCTCCAACACCTGGTCGAAATCAAGGGTGGAGGCGGCGGCCAACATCACCTCGCGCATCACCTGCGCCTCGGCCAGCCGACGCGCGGTCTCCTGATACAGACGGGCGTTCTCAATGGCGACAGCAGCCTGTCCACCAATGGCCAAGGCGAGATTGACCTGACCAGTGGTGAAAGGTAACCCGACCTGGGGCCGGTCTACCATCATCAGGCCCACTACCCGTTCGTGACTGATCATGGGTACAATCAGCAAGCTGCCCACCCCAAACGGTTCGAGCCACTCTCGAGGCAGGGAAGAGGCCGACACATCGGGGACAAAGAGAGGGTGGAAGCTTTGAACCACCCCGGACACCTCCGGTATGTCCTCGACCCGCCGGGGATAGCTGGCCTGCTTGAATATTCGCCACAGCTCACAATCGGTCTTTCCCGAGGCAAATTGGGACATCCTGGGGATTAACTTTTCCGCCGCCTCGTCCAGCATAAAGATCGTGCAGCGATTCGCCTTGCACGCGCGGGCGACATGCAAGGATACCTCTTTGAGAATGCCGTCCAGGTTCAGCGTCGAACTGATGGCAGCAGCGACCTCCAGCAGGATGTCGGCCTCTTCGACGTGCCGTTTTTGCTCCGCGTACAATCGCGCGTTCTCCAGCGCAATGGCCGCCTGCTGGGCAAATGTCTGCACCACGCGGGCGTCGGCCTCGGTATAGACGCGTGGCTCGTAGCTATCAATGGTGAGCGCGCCAAGCACACGGTCCCTCACCCGCAACGAAACGCCGATGTTGGCCCTCACGCGCTCCAGCCCCCGAACCATGGTCCACCCCACATCGTTCTCCCGCACGTCCCGAATGACGATCGGCCCCTCACCCTCTGCCAGCCGGCGGTTGTACGGGTACTCGTCCAGCGGATAGACGTGACCGATCTCTTCTGGCGGCAGGTTCCTCACCGCCACCACGCAAGTCGCGCCTGGCTGCAGGATGTGAATCGCGCCGCTATCGTAGGGGAGAACACGGGCCAGTTGATCCAGGATGGACTCGAGCACCTCGCGGGTCTCCAGGCTGGAGCCGACCAGGAGCGCCGTCTCCCAGAGCCGCTCGGCCAGCTCCCGCGCCCTCCGCTCCGCCTCGTAGAGACGGGCGTTCTCAATGGCGATGGCGGCCTGGGCAGCGATCTCGGAGACAATACGCCGGTCACTCTGATCAAAGGCGTGAGGCTCGTAGGACTGCACTGAGAGGACACCGACCACCCTACCCTTGGCGAGCAGCGGCAGGACGGCGAGGCTGCGCGTGGGGTCACCCAGGCGCACAGCCTCGACGGGCAACCGATCTTTCTCCTCCACCAAGTCGTCCACCCACAGGGGCTCCCCTGTGCGAATCACCCACCCGGACAACCCACCACCAGCCATCTTGATATTGACGGGCGGGCGGGCCTGACCGTTGTCCACAATCACCCGCAGGTCAAGCTCATCCCGTTCCTCCTCGTAGAGGCCGATATAGAGCGTCGAGACCCCCAGAGTGTGCTGCAATTGTTCGCCGATAGTGGTCAGGACCTGCTCCAGGTCGAGGGCAGAGGTGATTTGCAGATCGACCTCATGCAAGGCGGTCAACTCACTCAGCCGGCGCTGGGCCTCCCGGTAGAGGAGTGCGTCCTGGATAGCCATCGCCGCCTGGTCCGCCAACCCGCGACAGAACTGCCGATCCTCCGCACTGTAGGTACGGACTGTGTCGTGGTAAAGGGCCAGCGCCCCCAGCAACTTTTGGCGGTGCCGCAGCGGCAGGACCAGCATAGAGCGGAACCCCTCTGCGCGCGCTGCCTCTTGGATCACAGACTCACTGGCCTGCAGGACGTCCTCGACCCAGACCAGATCGCGGTCCTCGAGGAGACGCTGACGATGTTTTTGGAGGAGGTTGCTCGCGACAAAGTCTAAATAGGTCTGCGACAAGCCCTCGGAGTAGCCAATACCCACGGTCCCGGCGTCCAGATTGTAGAGATAGACCGCCGCCCGGTCCACTCCTAGGGCTTGCCTGGCTGCCGCCACGATCTCTTTCATCGAGACCTGGAGGTCTGCGCCAGCGACCATCCGCCGCGAGGTGTCGGTCAACACCCGCAGGTGCCGCACCTCCCGCTCCATCACCTCGACCAGCCGAGCATTCTCCAGCAGAGCGCCCAGTTGATGCCCCAAAGTGGTCAGGGTGCGTCGCTCCCCCTCCGAGAGGACGCGGCCCGCGGGCAGCATGGCACAGAGGAGACCGAGGACCTGGTTCCGCACCACAAGCGGGATCGCCAGATTGATGTCGCAGCCGTCCAGGCGCTGTTTCCCCCTGGCCCAGACCACCTGCCCGCTGGCGACCGCCTGCGCGCCCGGACAGTCCGTGGGCCAGCGTGTACTCTCCTCCACCTGGCAGGCGGACGGCAGGTCACGCCCGGTCACCATCTTGAACCGTTTCCCTTCCTCCTCCACCAGGAAGGCCCCCACCCCGCCCTCAACATCCAGCAGCCGGCTAACCTCCTCCACGGCGGATTCCAGCAGCCCTTCCGGCGAGGCGGTTCGGCCCACAACGCCGACCAATGCCGCCAGGGCATCGAGCCGGTCGGCCCGGCGACGGGCGTGCCGTTCTGCCTCAACCAGGCTGAGGGCAATCAGCGCAAAGGCCAGGCTCAGGGCCAGGCCGTTGAGCGCCAGCAGCCCGACGACAGAGATGGCAGATGACGAGGGCAACAAAAGATGGGCCACCTTTAGCCCCGCCCAGGCGCTGTAGGTCATTCCCAGTGCCCACGGCGAGACCACTCCACCCATCCCCCGGGCGTGATGCAAGAGCGCCCCAGCAGTGCACAAGTCCATAACGATGGCAAAGAGCATGATCGGGACAGCCACGACCATCTCGCCAAAGGGGACAAAGAGCATCAGCGCCCAGGCCACGGGGAACAGTTCCCAGAGATAGATGCGCGCAGAGGGAGGGCGGCCGGTAAAGGCGCGAGTGCCGGCCCACAGCGTAAAACTGGAAGCGCCGAGAGCGGCATAGAGGACGAACGACCACGCGACAGAGGACGGAGCCAGCCAGACGCCGGCCCTGGCGAGCAGATGGAGGCCGTAGAGTGCCCACCCCAACCCCCACAGCCCCATGCTCGGCCGCCGGCCGCCCCACCCCACAGTGAGGTAGGCGACGACGAGGATGAGGAGCGAGATTGTACTGGTGACCAGGACGGGCAACTGT
>JAOZPF010000287.1 GCA_029932895.1 Anaerolineae bacterium
CGGAAGCGCGTCCGCCAGTGGAGGAGTGCTCGGAGCTGGCAGCAGAATCACCCCTGCCGGGTGAGCCGCTGCCGGCTCCCGATCAGGAGGAATTGACCGCCGCACGGGAGGAGGCAGAGATGTGGCGTGACCGTGCCCTGCGCCTGGAAGCCGAGATCGATAACTTTCGCAAACGACAGCGCCGTTTGGCGGAGGAGCGCGTCACCGCCGACCGGGAGCGGCTTCTGCGCGCTGTTCTCTCCGTCGCCGATGATCTCTCTCGTGCCCTCGCCGCCGATGGGGCGGACGCCGAGGGGCTGCGGGAGGGGGTGATGATGACCTACCAGAGCCTGGAGCGGCTTCTGGACCAGGAGGGAGTGACGCCACTCCAGGCCGAAGGTGAGCCGTTCGATCCGGCCTATCACGAGGCGGTGTCCACCGTCCCTCATCAGGAGGCTGGTGTCGAACCGAACCACATCGTTAAGGTGCTCCAGCCGGGGTACCAGATGGGAGAGCGGTTGCTGCGTCCGGCGCGGGTGGTGGTGGCGGTATAGGATGGGCTGCGAGCCTATCTTGTAGGGGAATAAGAGAGGTGGAGTACAAAGACTATTACCGAATTCTCGGCGTCGACCGGGGCGCAGACGCAAAAGAGATCAAGCGGGCCTACCGACGGTTGGCCCGCCAATATCATCCTGACGTCAACCCGGGTGACTCACGGGCCGAGGAGCAGTTCAAAGAGATCAACGAGGCCTATGAGGTTCTCTCTGACCCCGAAAAGCGGCGCAAGTACGACCAGTTCGGAGCCGCCTGGCAGGACTGGCAGCGGCGTGGGGGGAGGCCGGATGACTTTGACTGGAGCCGGTGGAACGCTCCCGGCGGGCAACGAGTTCACGTGCGCACTGTTACCGCGGAGGACTTGCAGGACCTGTTCGGCGGCTCCAGCCCGTTTTCCGATTTCTTCTCCCAGCTCTTTGGCGGGTTTCACCAGCAGAAGCGGCCGCGGCGCGGGCAGGACCTGGAACAGGAGGTCGAGATCAGCCTGGACGAGGCCTACCACGGCACCACCCGCTTGCTGCAAAAGGACGGGCGGCGGCTTCAGGTCAAGATTCCGCCTGGAGCGGCCACCGGGACCCGCGTTCGGATGGCGGGGGAGGGAGTGCCCGGTGCCGCAGGTGGCCCGGCGGGGGACCTCTACCTGCGGGTGCGCGTCACCCCCGATGCTCGCTTCGAGCGGCAGGGGGATGACCTCAGCACCACAGTGACCGTGGACTTGTACACCGCTGTATTGGGGGGTAAGGTGCAGGTGGAGACCCCGTCTGGACCGGTGATGCTCACCATCCCACCCACCACCCAGAACGGGCAGGTATTTCGGCTGCGCGGGAAGGGGATGCCGCGGCTGCGCCACCCGGAGCAGCACGGCGATCTCTACGCCAGGGTGGAAGTGCGGCTGCCGACCCATCTCACCCCCCGCGAGCGTGCGCTTTATGAAGAACTGCGTCAGCTAGCGAAGGAGGAACGGTGATGGGCCGGCGGGATGAAGAGGTCATCACGATTACCGTGGTCGCCCAACGGTGCGGCCTCTCCACCTCCACCGTGCGGCGCTATCTCCGGCGGGGGTTGGTGGAGGAGCCGCTGGTGGAGGAGGACCTGGTCACGCTGCGGCGCATCCGTCGCCTGGCTGATATGGGGGTCAATCTGGCTGGCATCGAGGTCATCCTGGCTATGCGCCGCCGGATTGTGGAGCTCCAGACCGAGATCGCCTGGCTGAGGGAGCGACTGGACTCGTGATGTGCGAACTTGCAATGGCCACGCTTCCATAGCGCGAGCTAGAATTTCAGAGTAGGAGGTGCGCTATGCGCAAGAGTTGGTTGGGGTTTGCAATTGCCGTTATGCTGGTGATCGCTGCGTCGCTGGCTTGCAGCCTGCCGGCGCTCCCCGTCTCCACGACAGCGCCGACGCCTGCCCTGTTGGCGACGCCGACGGCAGCTCCGCCGCAGGTCACATCGCTGCCCCCGGCTGGGCCAGCCAATGAACTGGAGGCCCAGGTGGAGACGGTCTACGACCGGGCTGCCCCGGCTGTGGTCAACATCACCAGTCGCAGCGTCGCCTATGACTTTTTTATGCGCCCGGTCCCCCAGGAGGGAACGGGGTCCGGTTTCATCTATGATGCCGATGGGCACATCGTCACCAATTATCACGTGGTGGAGAACAGCGAGTCCATCTCGGTGGCGTTACCCAACGGCGAGGTATATGATGCTGAGGTGGTGGGGACCGACCCCTCCAACGACCTGGCAGTGCTGCACATCGAGGCGCAGGGTCTGCCGGACCCGATCCCGCTGGGGGATTCCGACCAGCTCCGGGTGGGACAGTTTGTACTCGCTATCGGCAGCCCCTTCCGCCAGCAGGGCACTCTCACGCTGGGGGTGATCAGCGCCTTGGGGCGGGTCATCGAAAGCCCCGACGGGCGGTTCATCGGCGAGGCCATTCAGACCGACGCGGCGGTCAACCCCGGCAACTCGGGTGGCCCGCTGCTGGACCTGCAGGGGCGGGTGATCGGCCTCAACTCCCAAATCATCAGTCCCAGCCGCGCCAACGCCGGTATCGGCTTTGCCGTCTCGGCGAACACCATCCGTCGCGTGGTGCCGCAGTTGATCGCTCACGGTCACTACCCGCATCCGTGGATCGGCATCTCGACCGTCTCCTTCGACGCCAATAGCGTCCAACTCCTTCGCAACGCGGGGATCGACACGCCGGTAGACGAGGGGCTGTTGGTCGTAGAGGTGGTGGAGAATAGCCCGGCGGCAGAGGCCGGCATCCACGGGGCCACTCAGGAGGTGCTGGTGGGCAACACGCGCGTCCCTGTGGGCGGCGACATCCTGGTCGCCGTCAACGATACGCCGGTGACCAGCTTCAAGGACCTCACTGTCTACCTGGAGACCGAGACCCAGGTGGGGGACACGGTTGACCTGACCATCATCCGCGACGGTGAGGAGATGACGGTCCCGCTGACGTTGGCCGGGCGACCAACGCGGTAGGGGCGGCCCTTGCGGTCGCCCGGTAGGGGCGGACACGCAGGTCCGCCCCTGTCGATGGGGCTCAACTTGACAGTTGGGGAGGGTTCTGTTATAATGTGAGCGTTCCAGGGAAAGGAACGTTACAGGGAGAGAGCAAGGGCAAGACTCCTGATAGAAATCACTGGAAGTTGCCCGACCGATGCAGAGCGAGTGCATCGGTCGTTTTAGTCGCTTGACAGAGGGAAAAGACTGTGGTATAGTTTCGCCTCGTCGGGCGCAGGACCTTAACAGCTGAAGAGTGGTAGGTAAGGACGTGATCGGGCCGACGTCAAACCAAAACGGTCTACGGACCGAGGTTATACGAAGAGTTTGATCGTGGCTCAGGATGAACGCTGGCGGCGTGCCTAATACATGCAAGTCGAGCGGGATCCTCTGGATTCGTCTGGAGGTGAGAGCGGCGAACGGGTGAGTAACACGTAGGTGACCTACCCCGAAGACGGGGATAACC
>JAOZPF010000053.1 GCA_029932895.1 Anaerolineae bacterium
ACTACGACCGTCGCACTGCTCCCGACAATAACACGGCGCGGCTGGGTCGCTTCCTGCGCCGTTCGCAGGGGGTGCGCCGCGCCGGGGCCGCCACCCTCGACCTGGCCTATGTGTCCTGCGGGCGGTTCGATGGCTTTTGGGAAATCCGTCTCAAGCCCTGGGATGTGGCAGCAGGAGTGTTGCTGGTGCGAGAGGCGGGAGGGCAGGTCACCGATTTTGCCGGCACGCCGGATTGTCTCTCCGGCGCCGACATCGTGGCCTCTAACGGACGCATCCACGGGGAGATGTTGCGGGTTATTTGGGAAAATACCGCCGCGAACCCGGCTCCCCGCGCCTCGTGATTCATCAAATAGACATTGGTAGGGGCGATCGTTGCGGTCGCCTTTGGCAGGTGCAAACCCCTGTGCCACTGGGGGATTTTTGCGCTGCCTCGAAAATAAACCTGTAGGCGCGGGTTCCATTCCGCGCCTGAAAGGATTGTACTACAAACTGGAGGGGAGCGGGAGAGGCGGAGCCGCCAAGAGCAAGGCTACTTCTCCATCGCCGCCAGCGCCTCATAGGCCGGGCGGACGCGTGTCTCGGGCCAGCTTGGCTCGGTGAGCGACCACCAATACTGCTCATCGTCGGAGGTCCAATCGGGGTTGGCGATGGAGAGAACGAACATCGGCCCGATCCAGGGGGACCAGTTCTCCCGCGCGTAGCGAAAGGCCCGCACCAGGTAATCGGCCTTTTCCTCCTCGCTGACGGCAAACCACGTATAGTCGGGATTGCGTGGGTCGCTGGTCCATCCCATCTCCAGGATAGCGATCTGCTTTTCCTCGTCGCCATAGCGGAGCATAATCTCGCGCATATCCTCGACGTGACGGAAGCAAAAGAACCGCTGGCTCCCATAACCCCCGCTGGGATCCGCCGCCTCATCTGGCGAGAGTTCTGGCGGGGCCTTGTAGCCAGGGGCGTTGACCCCGAGTAGGTCGAAATAGGGGGCGGCGCCGGCCTCGTACATCCCGATCAGAAAGTCGACGTCGGGCATAGCCACGGGCGGGCCGGTGCCGGTGGGGGCAAGACCGGCGGAGATGACCAGGGCGTCGGGGTCGGCACTCTTGATGCCGATGTAGCAGGCCCGCAGCAGAGCGACGTACGCTGCAGGGTCGGGCGTGCGCCCGCCCCACTCCCGCGCCAGGTTGGGTTCGTTCCATACCTGGTAGGCCTGCACACGTCCCCGATAGCGCGCAGCGATGGCGTGGCAAAAGTCGCCCAGGTCCTGTGGCTCCTGCGGAGGGCCGTTATCCGAGAACGTCCCCTCCGGGGGTACAGTCCACACCGGCTCGCGGTCCAGGCGGAAGAGGATGTTCAGCCCCAGCGTTTCCGCGTCGGCGACGATGCGGTCGGTAAAGTACCAGTCGTAATGGCCTTTGAGGATACCCTCCACATCCCGCCAGGCGACGTTTTGCTTGACCCAGGTGAAGCCGGCATCGTGGATCAGCGCCAGGTCGCGCTGGGCAGTGTCCTCGTGCCACCACAGAAAGGCCTGCATCCCATACTCGGGAGAGGCGAGCCGGGCGCGGGGCCAGGAGGTGGGGGTAGGGGGCGGAGGCTCCTCCGCTGGCCCCCAGGTCGCCATGCCCCAGGTGGCGAGGAGAACCGCCAGGGCGCAAGCGGCGATGAACAGAGCGCGCCGGCGTTTCGTTCCGACGGATTGCCCCTCTGCCATACGCCCGTTTGCCCTACGGCTTGTCCATCGCCCCGATGGCGTCAAAGGCGGGACGGGCCACTCCGTCAAACGTCACAAGGCTGTAGGGCGCGTTGGGGTCGTCTGTCGTGCGCGGTCCCTTGTTGGCATAGTCCAGATTCCAGAGGAAGGCCAGGCGCACCCAGCCCCATTCCCGCATCAACTGGAAGGCTCGCACGTCATACTCGGCCTGCTCTTGCAGGGTGTTATCTTGGACAAAACCAAAGGCTGGCGGGTAACCGTCCATATCCTCGGAGGAACCCCAACCGAACTCGGTCACGCAGAGAGGGGTGTCATACCCGGCGGCGACGATCCGCTCGTGGTATCCCTCCAGCGTGGTCTTGAAACACCAACTGTGGTGCGGCGGTTGCGGGGGGTCCCAGTAGCCGCGGAAGGTCGCGCTGTCGTCCTGATACGACCCATCGCAATCGACCCAGGGGGGGATGTTGATGCCGTTGTGGTGAGCGCCCACGCAGTCGCAATAGTCCAGAAAGCCGGCATCGACCATGCGGTCAAAGTAGACAAAGTCATCCATACTGGTCAGCCGGTTGGGGTTGTTGGGATCGACGCCGTTAACGCCAGTGGGGGAAAGCGCCCCGCTGATGACGATGATGTTGGGGTCGCGGCTCTTGATGGTCTGGTAGGCCAGGCGGAGCATCTCCACGTACCGGTCCGGGTTGACGCCCTCGGCATTGTCCCACTCTCGGTCCAGGTTTTCCTCGTTCCACACCTCGATAGCGTGGATGCGGCCCTGGTAGCGGACCACCAACTCGTCCAAGAACTGGGCGAACTGGTTCAGGTCGTCAGGCGGCGCGCCCTCCGGGTTGGCGTCAAAGTAGCTGCGGGTCCACTCTGGCGAGTCCACCACGCTGAGCATCACTCGCAGACCGTTGCGGTTTGCCTCGTCGACCACTGCGTCATACGCCTCGGGGAAAGCGACAAAGTCGGACCAGCGCACCTGTTGTTTGATCCAGCCCAGACCCAGGTTCTTGACCTGGGTTGCGGTATAGTCCGGCAGCAGCAGGGCGTGGGCAGCGACGCCGTACCCAAAGCTCTCTTCCTCTGCAGCAGGGTTGGACTGCGCGGTGGGGACAGCGTGGGAGACCCCTGTTGGGGTGAGGAGGGGGAGTGGGCCAGCCATCTCTGTGGGGGTCGGGGCGACCTCTTCCGTTTCGGGTCCGAATCCCCACGCCACAAAGATCGTGCCGATCACGAGCAGGGCCACCCAGCCAATGACGGCGAGGGTCAACTGTCGTTTGTTGAGCCGGTTGACGTTGAAAGAGTATCCGGGCATATCACCTCCCAGAAGGGCGGGGCAGTGCCCCCCCTTGTTGGAGACAGCGTTCTGCTAGCGAGTCCCCAGCACCGCGTGCAGGGAGTCGCAGGCCGGGCAGATGCCGCCGGGGCGGATGATGGCAAATCCGTCCTGAGGGTCATACCCGTACCGCTGAAAGTCAATGTTCCAGACGATGATGCAGCGCACCATGCCGGTGTTGATGCCCAACTGGACCGCCTCGGAGAGCCAGGCTGCCTGCTCGCTGTTGTCGATGCCCCGCGCCCAGGCGAAGGAGGAACAAGGCCCCACCCAGTCCGTGCAGTCCGTGAATGTTGGCACTCCCTCCTGGGAGGCGTACCCCATCTCGGTGTAAAAGACCTGGCGGGTGCCGTGAAAGATGTTGTAATAGAGCTGGGTCTGGGGCAAAAAGTACCAAGAATGGTGGTGGTTACCGTCGTCGGCCGGGTGACCAGTGGAGGCGGATGGCGAGGTCGCGCCGGCGTTGTGGTGGGCGCCGATATAGTCCATACATTGCGCCGCGCCAGCATTGTACAGCCCTTCCAGCCACGGCTGATCATCGCAGCCGCAGCCGTTCCAGTCGCTACAGGTCGTCAGGTCGCAGGTGCCACCAAAGGCCCCCGTGGGTGCGGGCGCTGCGCTGATGACCAGCACGTTGGGGTTAGCTCCCTTGATGGCGTTGTAGGAGGCGCAGAGCAGGTTTGTGTATGCCTGAGGGCCCATGTTACTGGGGTCCCACTCGCGCATCAGGTTTGGCTCATTCCAGACCTCGATCGCATCTGCGCCGCTGGCAGCCAGGCCCGCCACCCAGTTGGCAAAGTTCTGCTCGAAACCCGGCTGGGTGACCATATCGGGGCTGCCCAGGGCACTGAGCTGGATCTTGAACCCTCTGGAGTGGGCAGCCTGGACCATCCAGGAGGCGTCCTCGTTGTAGTGGACCTGCACCTTGGCCCAGGTCATTCCGGCATAGTGCATCAGGTCGGCATAGGGCAGGGCCATATCGCGCACGTGACCACCCAACTCAAAGGTGCCCGGGGGGATGGCGGCTATCGGCGCGGGGTTGCTCGCGCTGGTCGCGCCGCTGCCGCTCACGATCACTGCCGTGAGTTCGCTGCCTGGGATCTCGACGCCGCCTGCCTTGAGCAGCCACAGGCCGTTGAAGCTGCCGTCGCTATCGGGGGCCGCCAGGCCGATGCTGATCTCGACCGATTCCCCTGCCGGTACCGCGCCGATCTCGACACTCTCGGGGCCGCCCAACTGGGAGCTGGAGACGACCAGCACCGTGTCCGCGGGCCAATCGCAGGTGCCGCTGTTGCGCAGCCGCCAGGTCTTGGTGAACGGTTCCCCCTTGTCAAAGTGCGTGCCATCTGGCACCGTCACGTCGGCCTCGAACGTGGCCCGCAAGCAGGAGGCATCAGCCACCGGTTCTGGAGTGAGGGTCGGTTCGGGCGTGGGCGTCGCCACCGTCATCTCCACCGTGCCCCTGTCCATCCCGGCGATGGCCGCCGAGACGGCATAGGTCCCTGGCGTTTCAGGAGCGACCCAGCGAAAGTCGGGCTGGCTCAGCGAGACCACCTCCTGGTCCAACGACGCCTCCGGCCCCTCCACGGTCCAAGTGACCTGCAGTTCGGCTGGCTGGGTCAGGTTGGCGGCGGTGCGATAGCCGTCCACGGCGGCGAGGATGTCGGGTAGATTGCCCTCGTCTGTCATGTCGGCGATCACCACTCCGCCCAGGTGATAGCGGAGTGCCCAGTCCAGCTTGTGGGCCAGGAAGGAGGGCGTGCCCAGCCAAATTGTATGATCGGTTCCCCCCTCGTCCTGGTAGGCGATGCTATAAGTGCCCACCACCTCGTCCCGCATGATGCTGGACACCTGCCCGGCCAGGGTAAAGGTCGTCTCCTGCCCAGGGTTCAAGGAGGTCGTGGACGGCGGGGTGACCTGGCCGAAGGGAGCCAGCGCCTCCTCGAGCCCGACCGTCTGCACTCCGGCAGCACTTGTATCGACGCTGAGGGCCGAGATCAAGGCATGTAGCTTGTACCTGTTGACCTGACCGACGGCCCAACGCAGGAGGGATTGCAACTCGCCGCTCTCGGTGTAGGCGGCGGGGTCCATTGGGAAGGGAACCAGAAGGGCGTCGGCCGCCTGTCCCAGCGTTTTCCAATCGTATCCGCCGCTCTCCCACCCTTCACCCGATCGGGTGGGGGCGGGGACGGCGACGTTGAGCCGGATATCCTGGTTGTGTAGCGCCTCTGCCAGCCCGGTCACGAAGGAAGCGAAAGCGTCCCGTTCCTCGGCAGCGACTCCTTGATAGTCCAGCGCGACGCCCGCGTAGCCTGTGGCGGCCGCGACGATGGCGTCGATGTGGGTCTGCTGGATGTCGGGATCGGTGAGCACATCGGATAGCAGGGCTGGGTTCGGCCCTTCCTCCTGGTAGTTGCGGATGAACAGCACCTGTTCCTGGTCACCCGGCAAGGGTGTAGGATGCCCCAGTAGAGTGCCATCGGTCCCCAGGTAGAAGCCAGGCAGCAGTAGTTCGGTGAGAGCATCGGCCATGTGCCCCTCGACCTCCTGCTCCGTCACCGTCCCGATGGAAGGGACGACGGGGCTGGTCTGCATCACCACGAGAGAGGAGGGGAGATGGTCTACTTCAGCCACCAGCACCTCTTGTTCCTCATCCAGTGTTCCTCCCACCCATTCCCATGTCTCGCCAGTCCAGGTATAGAGGTCCAGCGTCTCCCACGGCTCGGCGTCGTTGGGGATAACCACTTCCAGCCGGGCCGGCCCAGCCTCACGGGAAGTGGTGTCGATCTGGTAGTAAGGGCTTTTGATCTGGAGGACCTGGGGCAGGCTCTCCACGGCGTGGCGCAGGTCGCTTCCGGCCGCTCCGGCGAGGAAATCGGCCATCGGCACACTTTCCAGGCGCACGCGCAGGCTGGTGTCGGCCCCGTCTTCGGGGTCGATGCCAACAGTGAGGCCGTCGGGGTGGCTGGTCGAGGGGGTATCGGCATCGAGGCGGGTGTAGCCGACCAGTCCCAGCCGCTGAGGGAGGGAGATGGGCGGTAGCAGCAGGGCGACGATGACCAGGATGGCGATAGCGCCATAAATCCACCGTCCGCCCCCCAGCCAGGCGAAGCGTTCGCCCAGACGTTCCATCACTGGGGTGATGGTTGCAGCCCAGCGCTCGCGGAAGGTCGGGCCGGGTGGAGCTATCTCGGCTGGCGGTTCCGTTTCCGCCGGTTCTGGCTCAGGTGTCGCTTCTCCTGCGGCAGCCTCGGCTGGCGGTTCCGTTTCCGCCGGTTCTGGCTCAGGCATCTCCTCTTCCACAGGCTCCGGCGCAGGTTGTGGTTCCTCGGCCTCGACCGTGTTTTCTTCCATAATGTGACCTCCACGTCAGCATAATCCGCGGGGACGAGATAATCGTCCCTGCAACAAAACGCGGCCCGAAGGCCGCCTGGAAAGCGCCTTCCTTCCCTCCAGTGCATCAGGGCCGGAAAAGCGGGGTCTATTTAGCACACAGCGCCGTATTCTAGCACAGGGCAGGCGATTTGGCAATTCGTCTTCGCGGGAGGGGAATTTCACTTTTGGGACGAATTGGGAGAACAATCCGTAGGTCGTGCTTGCTGTAGGCACTCACCGTAATGTTATCCCTGCAAACGCTCATTACCCTGACCGAAATCGTCTCTACAATCCGGACTGTAGGCTTTAACCGGGGTACTTGGCTTCCCATTGGGGCCTGGGTTCCTCAATCCGGCTAAAGCCTATACTCCATAGTGACGTCGCGCTACAAGCGCGACCTCCAAGCTACGGACTCGACGTCTCCTCTGCCGGGCAACCCGTCCCAAAGTGAAATACACCCTCGCGGGAGAGGAATTTCACTTTTGGGGCGAACCACAGGCTGGGTTCACCCACCGTGATTTGTCTTGCCCAGAATTGTAGGGGTGCACCTGCGTGTGCGCTCGCGCTGGGACAGTGAATCGGGGGCGGCGCGATTCACCCGCCGGCTCGTGGCGATGAAAATTGCATCTCTGTAGGGATGACCTTTCTGCCCGCCAGGCGGCGGATGAATCCCGTCACCTAGGTCGAATCTCCCCGGCCCCGTCATCTATGTGGGGCCGTCGTGTGCGGCAGGCCTCTCACTCGCCCCTATTCTCCCACTTGCAGAAACTGCAGCACCAGCTCCAATACCTCCACGGCGGAGAGGGGAGCGGTCTCGACCAACAGGTCGGCGTGGGCGCGGGCATGGGCCAGTCGCGTCAGCATTCTCTCCCACATCCCGCTGGGGAACGGTTGTCCCACCCGCCGCTCGGCGGCTTCTCGCGATACCGCCAGGTAGATCAGCAGGTCGGGCCTGGTGATCCGCAGCCACATCGCCGGAACGTAAGAGTGCTCCTGGGCTACCTCGCGGGCGCGAACCCCACGGGTCCGCAGCGCGTTCACCAGCGTGGTCTTGCCCGCGCCGCATGGCCCAACCACCGCCACCAGCGGCCCAATGTTTACCCCCGCTTCTTCCTCCGTAGCCGGTCCAACCACGCCTTGCCCCCTCGCTTCTGGGACTGGTATTCTTCCTCTCTCTTGTTCATTTGGCCCAGGCGGGCCAGAGATTCGAGCGTCGCCAGGACGACGATCTGGCTCTCTCCTGCCAGTACCAACTCGGGCGTAGGGTGCAGGTCCATCCCCTCCGGCCCCTGGTAGAGGACGATCGAGAGGTCCAGCGTCTGTTCCACCTCCCCCACGCGCATCCCCACCAACGGCGAGCCGGAGGGGACCGTGACCCGGCTGATGTTGAGCAGGACATCCTCCACGTAGAACGAATACTCGACCGCCGCGCGCGTCGCGGCGGCGGCAAAGGCGGGGGCCGCCAGCGCCGAGGTGCTGAAGGCGG
This sequence comes from Anaerolineae bacterium, assembly GCA_029932895.1. Taxonomy (GTDB): domain Bacteria; phylum Chloroflexota; class Anaerolineae; order B4-G1; family DUEL01; genus JAOZPF01. The sequence continues at coordinate 7,906 of JAOZPF010000053.1, forward strand.
TCTTGATGCCAAATCCCTTGCGCACCCGCTCCGCCAGCTCCTGGTCGAACATCCGCATGACCACCTTGATGTTGGGGTTTAGCTCCCGCGCCTCCAGCGCGATCTCGAGGTTGGTCAGGTCGCTCTCTGTGCAGGCAACCACCGCCGCAGCCTCTTTGATCCCCGCCTTTTCCAGCAGCTCCCTGCTACGCGCGTCCCCCATCAGCACGGTCACGCCCTCTTTGCGGACACGCTCCAGAAAGACCGCGCTCTCGTTCGCCTCGATGCCGATGATGCTCTGCTGCATCCCGATGAGCTGTGAGACCACGCGGCAGCCGACCTTGCCCAACCCGCAGACGACCACGTGATCGTGATAGGTAGATGCCACTGCCACTTGCCAGGCCTCCTTTCTCTCCTGCCGGTTGAAGAGGGCGGTTCCGAACCGCACCATACCGTTGACGACCATCACCAGGCCCATGATCGGCCACAGGAGGTAGACCAACTGGGCCAATGGGTGGGAGGGGTAATCTCCCACGGTCTCGAAGAACATCAGTTTGAACGCGGTGTGGAACGCAGCTCCCCAGTCCAGTGGGTTCCCAGCGTCGTAGGTAAAGTGCAGGACGACGGTGCCGATGAGGAGAAGAATGGCAAAGAGCAACAACACCGAGTGGAACTGGCGGACAAGGACCCGCGTGTCGCGGAAGTAGGCCTGGGCCAATCGCCGTGTGCGCTGGATGTTCACTTTGGCATGAACTCCGCTGTGCTCCCTCGAGAGAGCCCTCTGCCGGCTCGTCAGGGAATGGGTACGTGGACCAGGAGGTGGCGTACCTGCCCGCCCTCTTCTGGTCGTACCTGGAGGACCAGGACGCTGATGTCGTCGCGGGGGTGGCTGTTTTCGAGGGCCAGGGCGCGCTCTAGCAGCGCGTCGGCGATCTGGCGGGCACCCCAGCCAGCGTTTACCATCTCTGCCACCGCCCCTGGCACGTCCATCGCCCCGCCCCGCCCTTCTCCGGCGGAGGGGAGTCCGTCGGTGTAGACGACGGCGGTGATGCCTGGTCGCAGGTCGATCTCGGTGATGACCGGCTTGGTCCGCGTGTAGATGCCGACGGGGCGGGAGAGTTCGTCCAAGAGCCGCACGCCCTCTTCCGGCGTGACGAGGATGGCGGGACAGGGGTTGTTGCGCGAGAGGACCAGAGTGGAGGTGTTCAGGTCTATGGAGACGATGTTGAGAGTGGCCGAGACCTTGCCGCCCTTGTAGGCGTGCAGGTAGTCGTGGGCGGCTCGGGCAGCAGCCCCGTCGCGCACGCCCTCGGCCAGCTCGGCGATCGCCTTCCGGGCGACCAGGTTACTGATGGCCTTGGCTGCTCGTCCGGACCGCTGTCCATCCACCAGGACAAAGGAGAAGCCGCCGCGGGGACGCTCGATCATCTCCAGCGTATCCCCGCTCTCGCTTGTGGCCCACTTGCCGGCCTTGGCGACAGCGACCTCTACCTCCACGACTATTCCTCGCCCTCCGGAACGACCTGGTGGCTGACTGCTCCCAGGCTGATCTCTAGCTCCACCCCTGGTGCGACCTCCAGCCGGGCGCGACCGGCGTCCCGGTCGATGCTGGTCAGGCGGCCATGGATGCCGCCAATGGTCACGACCTGGTCGCCGGTTTGCAATTGCTCGATCTTTTTCTGGTATCGTTTCTTTGTCCGCCACTGGCTCCAGAACATAAAGCCGCCCATAGCCACGATGAGGACAAGTAGCAAGAGTGTTTGGTCCACAGTTCTATCTCCTTTGACTTGGTTCAGCGCCGGTCCGCGCCGTCGGGGCCGATTATACCCGTGATAAGGGGAAGCGACAAGCGGAGTCTCGCCGGATCACGACGCCTCGTTCCCGCCGTGCCCGAGAGTTTCACTGATTTTGTAGACTATTTCGGACTCGAAGAGTGCCAGGCGGTCTCTCTCGAGTGTTGGTGCTTCTTGCCCGTCCCGCCGGGCGCTAAACCGCCCGGCCAAGAGCCTGTCCGAGGAATGCTCATAGTGCGCGCTTGAGCGCGCCTTCCCGGCGCTGAAGCGCCCACTACTAACCGTCCGTCTGGCTTTCCGGAATAGAGGCTTTAGCCGGTTGTCTCCCAAAGCTCCAACCCCTGCTGGAATGGAGGCTTCAACCAGTTTCCCGCAGTCACTTCACAAGAGGGAGGCGGCGGCTTGTGCTCGGCGCGACGGTGCGCTACAATGGGCCGGGGGGAAACGAGCTATGAAGGTCGTCACAGTGGATCAGATGCGCGCTATCGAGGCGGCGACAGATGCCGCCGGTCACACCTTCGCCGCGATGATGGAGCGGGCCGGTCAGTCTGTGGCCGAGGCATTGATGGCGCGGATGGACGTCAAGGGGAAACGTGTGCTGGTGCTGGTGGGGCCGGGGAACAACGGCGGCGATGGTCTGGTGACCGCTCGCTACCTGGCCCAGGCCGGCGCGGAGACGGTCTGTTACCTCGCCCGTCCCCGCGACGAGCGCCAGGACGAGAATCTGCGCCGGTTGCAGGAGCTCTCTATCTCTTGCGCCGTCGCCCCCGACGATACGGGAGGCACAGCCCTGCGCCGGTTGGCCGCCGGCGCCGATGTGGTGGTGGACGCGCTCCTGGGCACCGGCACCCGACTTCCTCTGCGTGGGACGGTGGCGGAGATGTTGGGCACGGTCGCCGAGGTGCTGGAGCGAGGGGCCGCGCCGCCACGGCTGGCGCGCCTGGGCGGGATTCCCGCGCCACCTGCCGCCGCGCGCCCTCTGGTGGTAGCGGTGGATGGGCCCAGCGGGCTTGACTTTGACACCGGTGCGCTGGATGAGGTCGCGTTGCCTGCCGATCTGACGGTGACCTTTGCTCATCCCAAGCAGGGCCATTTCCGTTTCCCTGGCGCGGCAGCGCTGGGGGAGCTGGTGGTGGCCGATATTGGCACCGACCCGGCCCTGGCGGAGGAGGCGGCGTTGGAGGTCCTGACCCCCGAGATGGTTTGGGAGTGGCTCCCGGAGCGGCCCGCCGACGCGCACAAGGGGACGTTTGGCCGGGCGTTGATCGTTGCCGGATCGACCAACTACACGGGCGCGGCGCGGCTGGCTGGAGCCGCAGCGGTGCGGGCGGGGGCAGGCCTGGTGACGGTGGCTCTCCCCGCGGCTATCCACACCGCGGTGGCTTCCGGCCTGGCGGAAGCCACCTATCTTCTCCTGCCTCACGATATGGGCGTGGTGGCAAAGACGGCGGCGGCCGTCCTGGCGGACCACCTGACGCGGTATGACGCGCTGCTGGTGGGGCCGGGACTGGGCCAGGAGCGAGAGACGGTGTTGTTTATCAAAGCGTTACTGGGCGGCAACCAGAAGCAGCAGCCGGTGGGCTTTGTCCAGCCCCCCTCCACTGACTCTGTGCTCCTCCCCCCTCTCGTTATGGATGCCGACGGGTTGAACATCCTGGCCCAGATGGAGAACTGGACCGCTCGCCTGCCTCCCTCCAGCATCCTGACGCCCCATCCGGGGGAGATGGCGCGGCTGATGGGCTGCTCCACAGCCGCTGTGCAGGACGACCGGGTGGCGGTGGCGCGCCGTCAGGCCCAGACCTGGGGACAGGTGGTGGTGCTGAAGGGTGCTTACACCGTGGTGGCAGCGCCAGAAGGGAGGACGGCGCTGGTGCCTTTTGCCAACTCTGGGCTTGCCACAGGCGGCACGGGAGATGTGTTAGCAGGGATCATCGTCGCCCTGCGCGCGCAGGGGTTGGAGCCTTTCCGGGCGGCGGCGGCCGGCGCTTACCTGCACGGGCTGGCTGGGGAGCTGGCCCGTTCCCGTCTATCTGCGGCCGGCATGGCCGCGGGGGATCTCATAAGCTATCTTCCTACAGCCTGGAAACGGTTGTCCGAGTGACTGGTTGCGCGGAGCGCGGTTCCTAAACCGTGTTCCCGCGCTGTGGAAGGCGCGGCTACGGAGGGGGCAGATATGGGAGTAGTGGGGGATAAGGACAGCAACGGGCGGCAATGGGTCAGGGAAGTTCCCCACCGTTGCCGCCCGCGTCAATGAATAGAATTGCTATCCCAGATCTATCCCCAGCACACGCCCCACGCTTTCGAGGAGCTCTTGGGGGCCGAAAGGCTTGGTGACATAGTCGTCTACCTTGGCGATGTGCAGGCCAAGCACCTTGTCGATGCTCTGCGCCTTGGCCGTCACGACGATCACGGGAATGTCCCGTAGCTCATCGTCGGCTTTCATCTGCTGATAGACCTCCCAGCCGTCCATGTCCGGCATCATCAGGTCCAGGAGCACCAGGTCGGGCTTGATCTGCTGTACGGTCTCTAGCCCCTCCCGTCCTCCCACAGCGCCGACCAGCTTGAAGCCCTTGCGGCCCAGGATCAGCCGCACCAAGGCGATCATCTCTGGTTCGTCCTCGATACAGACGACCGTCTTGCCCAGGTCGGGTGCGCTCTCATGTGCCTCAGACACCGCTTTTTCTGTATCGGCCATCAGGTTTCCTCCTCCCACCCTGTACATAGTTTACCACAACTAGACCCCAAGTCAACCCCCGGAGCCATCGGGAGATGGGCCGCTCCGACGCGTCGCGGCCCCGCTGCATATAGGATAACAGAGATTGGAGGGTCTGGCAACCCGTTTAACTGGTTCGTAACCAGGTCGTAACGCTTTGGACAGCCTACGCGAGGCCAAGCGCGGGGCGGCAATGGCGCGCGCTCAACCGGCTGCGTCCTCCTCCGCGCCGGAGCGGGCGTGCCGGATGTGCCGGTAGATGTAATAAGCCAACCCCCCTACCACAGCGATGGCAATGGGAATGTCAAAGGGGCGCATGATCTCGCGGATGCGCTCCCACTCGCTGCCAAAGGCATAGCCAGCCACAGCCAGCAGGCTGCACCAGATGAAGGAGCCGACAAAGCTGTAGAGGGTGAAATGGACAAAGCGCGTGCGAACCACCCCGGCTGGGAAAGAGATAAAGGTGCGTACGATGGGCAGAAGGCGGGAGATGAAGGCTGCCCAGTCCCCCCAGCGGGCGAACCACCGGTCCGCCTGACGGAGATCGCGGGGGGTGACCAGGATGTACTTTCCCCATCGCTCCAGGAAGGGTCGCCCGCCAAAGTAGCCCAGCAGGTAAGAGATCACCGAGCCGAGCGTGCAGCCCACCGCCCCCCACACTCCACCGTGGAGAGCTGCCTGCCAGAGAGGCAATCCCCTGGCCTGCACCAGCATCCAGCCGGCCAGCGGCATGGTCACTTCACTGGGAATGGGTATGTTGGCGCTC
>JAOZPF010000054.1:0-655 GCA_029932895.1 Anaerolineae bacterium
GCCGGGTTGAGGAACCCAGGCTCCAATGGGAAGCCAAGTACCCCGGCTAAAGCCTGCGGTCCGGATTGTAAAGACGATTTTGGTCAGGGTAATGAGCGTTTGCAGGTATAACCGCTTACAGCAAGCGCGACCTACGGACTGTTCTCCCAATTCGCCCTCAAAGTGAAATGCGCCACCAGCCCACTTGCGCGTTTGCCAGAGCCGTGGTATAACATAGCTAGAAACCCTGCTGTGTTCGTGATCGCCGAGTGGGTTTTGAGCCAACGTTTAATATAACGGGGGCTGTCTCTCTGGAGGGAATGCGATAGCCCTCGGGCAAGGCAAACCCTCTGAGCAAGTTCCCACCTGCGAATGCAGGTTCAAAACTAATCGGCACACGGCATGGCGGGGTGCCCTTTTGCCGGTCAGGTTGGGGAAATCGGCAACCTCACCACAAAGACGGTCCCGACACCCACTTTGCTCTTGACCTGGACTGTCCCATTCAAGCTCTCTACGATCTCTTTGACCAATGCCAACCCCAGGCCGGTGCCGCCGTACCGCCGGCGGCTGGAACCGTCGACCTGGTAGAACCGCTCAAAGATGTGTGTCAGTTGGTCCTCCGGTATGCCGATCCCCGTGTCCTGTACCTCCAGTGCGATCTCTTTCCCCTCCTGGT
>JAOZPF010000054.1:665-13072 GCA_029932895.1 Anaerolineae bacterium
CACCGTGATCTTGCCGCCGCTGGGGGTGAATTTGATGGCGTTACCGATGAGGTTATCGAGGACGCGGCGAAGATGAACCGGCGCACCGCTCACTTTGGGCAGGTTGGGCGCGATCTCGGCCTGAAGCTGTACCCCGGCCTCGGCGGTGGCGACGCCGAAATCGGCCACAGCCATCCGCGCCAGCTCGTCCAGCGCCACGGGGCAGGTCTCCGGTGGTCGTGTCTCTGTCAGGAGGATGAGGGTGATATCTTCTACCAGGCTGCCCAGCATCCGCGCCCGCCGGGTTATGATCTCGACCGGTTCGCGCTGCTCCGGGCCAAGTTCTCCTAGCTCGCCGGCATTGAGCATCTCGGCGTACCCCCTGATGAGAGCCAGAGGAGAACGCAGCTCGTGAGAGACGTTCTGGATGAACTCGCTCTTGGTCTGGTCCAGTTTTTCCAACTGGGCCAGCGCCAGGCCGAGCTTCCGGGCTTGCTCCTGGGCCTCGGCGTACATCCGGGCGTTGGACAGAGCCACGGCGACGACGGCGGCAACGGACTCGGCAAGCTGGCGGTGGTGCTTGCGGAAAGAGGCGACCTGGTCGCTGTAGACGTTGAGCACACCCACCAGCTTTTCCCTGGTGATGAGAGGCACGCTCATCGCGGAGCGGACCCATTCATCCAGCCCGGGGACGGGCTTCCACCGTGTGTCCCGCGTTGTGTCATCGACCAGAGCTGGTTGGCCCTGGGCCGCCACCCAGCCGGACAGTCCCTCGCCCAGACGCAGGTGGAGGGACTGGTCGATTGCCTCAACGGCTGCCTGGTCACGGCCGGAGATAGCCACCAGTTGGAGGTGGTCACTTCCCGGCTTGAGGACCAGGACGGTGCCGTGGCGGCCCCCCACGACAGCGCAGATACCGTCCAGCGCCCGCTGGGCTACGTCGTGGAGGTCCAGGCTTTGGGAGAGGCTCTGGCTCAGGTTGTGGAGCAGTTCAAGGTGTGCCTTGGCCTGCTGGAGTTCGTCCACCTGCAGCTCTAGATTGCCGATCAGCTCCCGCAGCCGGGCCGCCATCTCGTCAAAAGCCTGGGCCAGTACCCCTATCTCGCTCTGGGTGTGTACCTCGGCCCGGACTTTTAGGTCGCCAGCGGTGATACGCTGCGCTACCTCGACCAGCCGGCTCACGGGCCGGGTGATCGTCCCCGAGGTCCACCAGCCCAGCACAGCGCCGCCGACCAGGGCGGTTATCGCCAGCACGATCGTCGTCACCAGGGCGCGGCTGACCGTCTCCTGAGCTTCCCTTTTGGAGCGATACAAGTCGCTGGTCTCTTGTTCCTCAAAGGCGATGACGTTCTCTGCCAGTCGGGCGCGGGTCATACGGAACTGGTCGAGCGCTGCCCACATCTGCTCGCTCCCCACTTCGCAGCAGTCGATAACTGCTCGTGCCTGCGCCAGGTACGTTCGGATCAACGGGATCGTCTCGAAAACCAGCGTCGACCCCTCCAGGGAGTGACTCGAATACCGGTCAAGCTGATTGACCAGCTCTGATAGGACGAGCGTTGTGTCGGCTAGTTGCGTCGCCAGGCGGGTTCTGTCACTGTCCGAGGCTGCCGTTGCATAGCTTTCGACCAGGTTCGAGACCTCGAGGATCTTGACGTGGACTTTGCTGCCCAGGTAGCGCGCTTCTGCCCGCTCCACTGTCTCGTTGGTCAGGATGTTGTTGATGGTCTCGATCTGGATAGTGCCAAAGACCCCCATCCCCAGCGCCAGGGCCGCGAGGAGGAGATAGGTGATGGCGAGCCTCGTGCCAATCGAAGAAACCAGCTTTTTGAACATACTCTGGATTCTCTCTCTAGCCCGCAGGGCTTGGCTCTTGAGCCCGGACGTTCACGTCCGGGCGAAGCTGCGTCCCCTAGATGATGTCGTGGGCAAAAGTGTCCGGTAGCCAGATTCTTTCCTAAAAGGCATTGTAGCATGTTGTGGGGGAGCGAACAAGTTGTGTTCCGGCCTCCACCCCAAAGGGGACCGGCTAAAGCCTCCATTCCGGTGCAAGGCGGCGGTGGGGGCCGGCTGAAGCCTCCACTCCAACGGTGGAGCGGGGGCTGACTAGGGTCTCCGTTTTGACATTTGCATAAGGAAAAGATATACTGAATGTGCATGCTGGTAATTGGAAGAGGTGCTGGATGGACAAGTCACAAACGAAGGAAGAACTCATCGCCGAACTGGCGGAATTGCGGCACAGGGTCGACCAACTGGAGGAAGCGGAAGCGGCGCAACGGGCGACGATCGAAAGGTTGCGCCACGAGCTGCTCAGAGAGCAGATTATGTTCGATACTGCTCAGGTCATCCTGGTCGCGCTCGATGCCGATGGCGTAATCACGCTGATCAACCGCAAGGGCTGCGAGACGCTGGGATATGAACGGGCAGAGTTGATCGGCAGGAACTGGTTCGAGACCTGCTTGCCGGAATCGGTCCGCGTGGAGATGCAGGAGGTTTTCAGCGCGTTGATGGCTGGCGGCATCGAGCCGGTCGAGTATTACGAAAACCATGTCCTGACGAGAGAGGGAGTGGAGCTGGTCATTGCCTGGCGTAACGCATTGCTGACCGACGAGTCGGGCCAGGTCGTTGGTACGCTCAGTTCTGGAGTGGATGTCACTGCGCACAAGCAGGACGAGGAACGGCTGCTCCGCTTGTCGATGGCGGTGCGGGGAGCCAACGACAGTATTGTGCTTACCGACCTCAGGGGCGTGATAACGGACGTAAACGAGGCCGCTATCGCGTTGTGGGGAGAGAGGGACGCGCTCGTGGGCAGGAATGCCCTCGACTTGATCGCCCCCGAGGACCGGGGCCTGCTCGAAGCGCTGCGAACCGAGACTCTGGAGAGTGAAGAGTGCCGAATCATTACGCAAAGCGGAGAGCTGGTTCCGGTGGAGGTGAGTGTAGCTGCCATCAAGGGTGCGGATGGCGCACCGCTTGGGTTCGTGGGAATCGCCAGGGACATCCGGGAGCAGAAGCGGATGGTGGAGGCGCTGCGGGTTGCCGTCCGGCAGTGGGAGACGACCTTCAACGCGGTCAACGACGCCATCTGTCTGCTCGACCTGGAAGGAAAGATCGTGCGTTGCAATGAGGCGATGGACGGGATCGTGCAGAAGCCGATGGAAGAGCTGGTTGGTCGCTCCTGCCGCGGGCTCTTGCATGACGTTTCTGGTTCCACCGAGGACTGTCTCATCCCCCGGGTGCTTGCGAGCGGGCGAGCGGAGAGTCACCAAGTACCGGTGGGCGAGCGCTGGTTCGAGACGCACGTCACCCCAGTGCTGGATCGGGATGGTGGGTTGTTTGGCGCGGTGCACATCATGTCCGATATCACCGAGCGCAGACAGGCGGAGGAGGTGCTGCGTCAGCGCAATCAGGCGCTCGAGTTTCTCGTGCAGGCGGGCCGGGCACTCAGTTCCAACCTCGAGTTGGACCAAGTGCTCGCAACCCTCCTCGAGCAGGTGCGTCAGCTATTGGGCGCGGTTGCCTCCTCTGTCTGGCTGCTCGACCCCAAGACGGGCGAGTTGGTCTGCCGGGAAGCGACCGGCCCCGAGAAGGACCGGGTGCTGGGGTGGCGGCTGGCGATGGGCGAGGGGATCGCCGGCTGGGTGGTCCAGCACGAAGAGGGAGTGATCGTGCCCGATGCGCTGTTGGACGAGCGTCACTATAGGGACATAGATCACAAGACTGGGCTGAAGCTGCGCTCGATCCTCAGTGTGCCGCTGCGCTATCAGCGCACTATCGGCGTTCTTCAGGTGGTGGATACAGCGGTGGATCGCTTCAGCGAGGCCGACCTCATGGTCCTGGAGTCGCTGGCCCCGGCCGCCGCCGTGGCGATAGAGGGCGCTCGGTTGGTTGGAGAACTGCGTAGCCGCTCTCAGCGGCTGGCGCTTCTCAATCGTATCGCTGGCGCTATCCAGTCCACGCTCGAGTTGGACGAGCTGGTCGAGACCGTCTACCGGGAGATTGGCCCAGTGTTCCAACCCGATGCCTTCTTTATTGCCTTTTACGACGAGGTGGAGGGCAAGCTCGACTTTCGTCTCAGTATCGACAAGGGGCGCCGCGTCGATATGGGCCGCCGCGAGTTGGACGACGGCCTCGCCTCTCGGATCGCCCGTGAAAATGTTCCCCTCCTCTTTCGGAATCTGCGAGAGGAACAGGAGATTCTCGAGGAGGCGGTGGTCTGGGGAACGATGGAGCATGCTGTGTCATGGCTCGGCGTGCCAATGTGTGTTGGGGAGAAGGTGTTGGGCGTGATCTCGGTGCAGACCTATCGTCCCGATGCATATGACGTGGAGGACCAGCTCCTTCTCTCTACCATCGCCGACCAGGTGGCCGTCGCTGTGGAGAATGGTCGCCTTTTCCAGGCGGAGAGAGAGCAGCGACATCTGGCCGAGGTGTTGCAGGAGGCAGCGAGTCTCATCGACAGCTCTCTGGACCTCGATCAGGTCCTCGATTACATTCTTGTGCAGGCAGGACGGATCGTCGGCGGGGACGCTTTCAACGTGATGCTGATCGAGGATGGCCATGCGCGCGTGGTCCATTGGCTGGGGTATGACCGCTTGGGGAAGGAGAGCAGGATCGCCAACCTGGTTTGCCCTATCGCCGACTATGCTACCTTGGCCGAGATGCTGCGTACAGGCGAGCCCATCGTTGTGCCGGACGCGGCGGTCAGTTCTTTCTGGATGCCGGTGGAGGGGATGGAATGGCTGCGCTCCTATGTCGGTGCGCCTATCCAGGTGAAGGGGGTGATCGTTGGCTTTATGAATGTGGACGGCACCAGGCCGGGCCAGTTCAGCATAGCCGATGCCTACCGCCTCAAGGCGCTCGCCGACCACGCCGCTATCGCTATCGAGAACGCCCAACTGTACCGGGAACTGCGGAGGTATGCCGATCACTTGGAGGAGTTGGTGGAGGGTCGGACGGCGCAGTTGCAGGCTCAGTACGCCCGCCTGGAGGCGATCCTCCGCAGTGTCTCGGACGGCATTGTCCTCACCGACGGGAACGGGACCATCATCCAGGCCAACCAGGTGGCGCAGGATTGGCTCGAGAGGACGCTCTCGCCGGAAGACGCCGCCCGGTTGACCCAGACTGTGCGCGACCTGGCGCAGCGCGTGGACGAGCGGCCGGACCTGGTGTTGGAGCTAAAGGGGATAGACCTGCAATTGAGCGCGGCCCCTATCGCCGAGACGGGCGAGAAGGGAGCGGTGGTGGCGATGCACGATGTCAGTCACCTCAAGGCGCTCGATCGGATGAAGTCGCAATTCGTCTCCAATGTTTCCCACGAGTTGCGGACGCCGGTGACGACCATCCGCCTCTATGTCGAGTTGATGCGTCGCAGTTCGCCGCAGGAATGGGGCGAGTACCTGACGGTGATGGAGGAGGAGGCCGAGCGACAGGCGCAGTTGGTGGAGGATATTCTCCAGATCTCGCGCATAGATTCTGGCCGGATGGAACTCAAGCCCGAACCGGTCGACCTCGGCCAATTGGCCGATGAGGCTGTGGTCAGTCATCAGTTGCTGGCCCAGCAGCGAGGGTTGGCGCTGGAGCTATGTGCGGACTCGGCAAACCCGATGGCATTGGTCGATGCGGGGCGGATAATGCAGGTGTTGAACAACCTGGTGGAGAACGCGATCTGGTACACGAAAGAGGGCCGGGTGGCGCTTTGTGCGAGCACGAAGGAGGCCGATGGACGCAAGTGGGCCACGGTGGCGGTGACCGATACCGGCATCGGAATCCCTGAGGAGGAACTGCCGCACATATTCGAGCGGTTCTACCGTGGCCGAAAGGTGCGCGAGATGGAGGCACCGGGGACGGGGCTGGGGCTGGCGATTGTCAAAGAGATCGTGGAACTGCACGGTGGACGGGTGACGGTGGAGAACGAGGCTGGAGAGGGAAGTACCTTTGTGGTGTGGTTACCACTGGCTGGCGTCGTTCCCGAGCAACCGGCATAATGGAGGGTGGAGATGGTGGGCGGAAAACCACTGGGGGAAGCAGAGCGGCGGACGATCCTGATCGCCGACGACGAAAGGCCACTGGCGCGGGCGATTGGGGCTATGCTCGATAAAGAGGGGCTGCGGACGGTCATAGTCCATAATGGGGATGAGGCGCTGCAGGTGGCGCAAGAGATGCAGCCCGACCTGGTTCTCCTGGATGTGATGATGCCGGGGCGGTCCGGCATTGAGGTCTGTGCGACCCTCAAGACCAACCCCGAGACTCGGCCCATCCCGGTGATCATGCTGACGGCCAAAGCAGAAAAGACGGACCGCATGGTGGGGATGGCGGCTGGGGCTGATGAGTACCTGGTCAAGCCGTTTAGCCCGACGGAGTTGATCGATCTGGTCAACAAGGTGCTTGCCGGCCGACCTATCGTGCCCCGGCACCGTCAACACCCCGCCCCTGGTGTGTCTGCTGATCAGTTGGAGGTCTATGCCCGCGAGCTGCGGGAGCTGTATGAGGAGGAACAGCGCAAGCGCGAGGCGTTGGAGGCAGCCCACGAGCGGCTGGAGGAGCTGGACCGGCTAAAGGCGGCGTTCATCGGGGCGGTGACGAACGAGTTGATGAGCCCGTTTGCGTCGGTCGGCCTGGCATTGGAGGTGCTGCTACGGCAGAAAGAGACGTTGCTGCCGGAGCAGCAGCAGGCACTGGAGGACTTGGCCCAGGCGGTGGCGGGGTTGCACCAACGGGTCGGCGGGGTCGTCAAGTTTGCCGATCTCGTGGGGAAACGCCGCGACCCTCAGATGGGATACTACACTCTGGACCAGGTGATCCCGTGGGCGGTGCAGCCGGTGGCGGTGTTGGCTGAGACGCGGGAGGTCGATCTGAGGGTGTTCGTGCCCTCCGACCTGCCAGCGGTCCACGCCGACCCCGAGCTCCTGGGCGAGGCGGTCTTTCAGATGGCCCACAACGCGGTCAAATTCAACTACCCCGGAGGGCGGGCCAGAGTGGAGGCTATGCGCTCAGAGGAGTGGGTGCTGGTGCAGGTCACCGACACGGGGGTGGGGTTGACCCCGGCGCAGATAGAACTGCTGCGGCGGCCGTTCGAGGAGAATGTGGACCACCTGCGGCGGGGCGAGAGCGGGTTGGGGATCGGATGGACCTTTGTGGCCTACGTGGCGGAGGTGCACGGGGGCTGGACGCGGGTGACGAGTGGTGGACCGGGTCAGGGCAGTTGTTTCTCACTGGCTTTGCCGCAGGCGGTGAAGGATCAGCGGTAACGGTCGTCGGAGGCAGGGATGGAGAAAAAACGGGTGTTGGTAGTCGAGGATCACTTCCCCCTACAGCAAGCGATAAAGACAATCTTGCGCCTGGAGGGGTATGAGGTGGAGACCGCCGCCAACGGTGTGGAGGGGCTGGCGAAGATGGAGGCGAAGCGGCCCGATTTGATTGTGGCGGACATTATGATGCCCGAGATGGATGGATACGAGTTCTACGAAACGGTGCGCCGGCGTTCCGAGTGGGTCTCGATCCCCTTTATCTTTTTGACGGCGCGAGCAGAGAGAGAGGATGTATTGCGGGGCAAGGCGATGGGGGCAGAGGATTATATCACCAAGCCCTTTGATCCCCAGGAGTTGGTGGTGACGGTGCGGGCGCGGCTGGAGCGGGTAGAGGCGGTTCAAAAAGCCACCGCCGCCGAGTTCGAGCGGCTGAAGCAAGAGATCGTCACGGTGCTGAGCCACGAGCTGCGAACGCCGCTCACCTATGTGACGGGATACACCGATCTGGCGTTGGAGGATGCAGCCAACCTCTCCCCAGATGGCATGATCGAGTTCTTGCAGGGTATCAAGCGCGGGGCGGACCGGCTGAATCGTCTGGTGGAGGACCTCCTGTTGCTGGTGCGGCTGGATACAGGGCGGGCGGCGGAAGAATTCCGGCAATTGGTGCGGACAAACTCCAGCTTGGGCTTGCTGGTGGAGCGAGTGGTCAGGCGGTACGCGGAACAGGCGCAAAAGCACGGGGTGACCCTGGATGTGGCTTTGCTGCCTGACCTCCCGCCGGTACGGCTCTGCGAGCCGTTCCTCGAGGACGCGCTGGGCCGGCTTGTCGAGAATGGGATCAAGTTTTCGCACGACGGTGAAGGGCGGGTGACGGTGCACGCTCAGGTGGTCGGTGACTGTGTCGAGATCGCCATTGTGGACAAGGGAGTGGGTATCCCTCCCGCCGAGCTGCCCCGCGTGTTCGACCGTTTCTACCAGGTCGACCGGCAACGTATGGAGCAGCAGGGGATGGGGTTGGGGTTGGCGATCGCACGTGAGTTGGTCCGCTTGCACGGCGGCGACATCACGGCGCAAAGCGAAGTGGGCAGGGGGAGCGCTTTTGTCATCCGCCTGCCGATTGCGCGCAGCGAGTAGAAAAATGCCCAAGATTCGCGTGGTTCTAGCCGATGACCATCGCCTGGTGCGCGAGGGTTTCCGCGCCCTGCTGAGCGCAGAGCAGGATATCGAGGTCGTGGGGCAGGCGGTGGATGGACGGGAGGCGATGCGGGTGGTCGGGCAAACACGGGCCGATGTGCTGGTTATGGACTTGCAGATGCCTGGTATGTCTGGCCTGGAGGCACTGCGCCAGTTGAAAAAGCAGAACTCGCCGGTGCGGGTGCTGGTGCTGACGATGCACAAAGAGATTCAGGATGTCCTGCGGGTGCTGCGGGCTGGTGCGGCTGGCTATATCCTCAAAGATGCTGCGGCGACCGTGCTGGCGGAAGGGATCCGCACCGTACATCAAGGGGATGTCTATCTCGACCCAACAATCTCGACGCGGGTGGTCACTCTGCTGCTGGAGCGGTTGGGGGACGAGGAGCTGGCGACACCGTTGGACGTGCTGACGGATCGGGAGCGGGAGGTGCTGCAACTCATTGGGGAGGGGCGCAGCCGCCAAGAGATCGCCGAAACTCTCTGCGTGAGTCCCAAAACGGTGGATGCTCACCGGGCCAACATCATGCGGAAGCTGAACGCTGAGGACACTGCGGCGCTGGTGCGAATCGCGGTTCGTTATGGGATGGTATCGCTGTAGGCACTTGCCCATATCCCCCCGCTCGTGGATGGGGATGCTGTGGGGCAAGCTGCCAGCTTGCGCGGGGTGCGCCATGTCCCCCCGCTCGTGGGGGTGATGCCACGTAGAGATAGAAGGGGGCGGGCCAGGGCAAACGCATTTATTCACTCACCCGACCCGAATTGTCAAATCCGGGCCACAGCGAGACCCAATTCGGGCAACTTGGTGTAGTTGCTATTTCTCCGTGTGGCCCCAGAGCAGGTGCAATGATCTGCCGCGAGCAGAGAACAGGCCTTGCCTTCCTCTGCCTTCTATGCTAAAGTACACGCGAGGTTCCCATATGAGTGCCAAGATATTGATTGTTGACGACGACCTGGAGAGCTTGAAGCTCGTGGGACTGATGCTCCAGTCCCGTGGGTATGATATCATCGCCGCGCGGAGCGGCCTGCAGGCCCTCAGCAAGGCGGCGGACCAGATGCCCGACTTGGTGATCCTCGACGTGATGATGCCCGGCATGGACGGGCTGGAGGTCTGCCGCCGGCTGCGTGCCCACCCCGCCACCGCCGATGCGCCCATTATTATGTTCACCGCCAAGTCCCAGGTGGAGGACAAAGTGGCTGGCCTCAAGGCGGGGGCGGATGAGTACCTGACCAAACCGATTCACCCGACGGAACTGCTAACCCGCGTTGAGGTACTCCTGGCCAGGATGGGCCGTCCAGCCGCCAGGCCGACGATGGCGCTCAAGGCGGATGTCATTGGGTTCCTGGGTTGCAAGGGTGGGGTAGGGACCAGTACGTTGGCGATCAATATGGCTGTTGCGCTTGCGCGGGAGCGGGCGAAGGAGGAAAAGGTCATGCTGGCCGAGTTCCGCAACGGCCTGACGACGCTGGCGATGCAGTTGGGCTTGCAGCCGCGCGATAGTCTCCAAACCCTGGCCGAGCATGAGGTGAACGACCTGAACAGCGAGGTGGTGATGGCGCAGATGGACCGGCACAACACGGGGGTGATGGTGCTGGGTGGGGCGTTGGCTCCGCTAGCTGCCTCTGCACCGCTGGACGTGCCTCACGTGGAGGCGGTGATGCGCGCCCTGGGAGGGATAGCCAGATACTTGTTGGTGGATATGGGGGTGGGCCTGGGCGAGATCAACCAGACCATATTGCGGATGTGTGATTATGTGCTGGTGGTCGTCGAACCCCAGCGCGTGGCGCTGCGCCTGGCCGAATCATTGCTGGCTAGCCTGGACGAACTCGAGATCGGTCGCCATCGCGTGGGGGTCGCTATGGTGCACAAGACAGCGTCCGCGGCGACGTTGACCAAGGGAGTGGTGGAGGAAGCGCTGCAACGCGAGGTGGTGGGGATGGTGCCGCCGGCCCCGGAGCTGGCTTTTCACGCCGCCGATCAGGGTCAGCCAATGGTATTGCTGCAACCAGAGAGTCTGGCAGCCCGCCAATTGACCGAACTGGCCGAGTACCTGGTGGGCCGCTGATGCGTCCCTCGCCAGCGCTCGCGCACCCTTGGGACCTGCCACCTGACGCGGCTCGTGCGCTTCAGGAGCGGTTGCGAGCCAGGGTGCGGATCGAGCCGCTGCCGTCACCCATTCGGGTTGTGGGTGGGGTGGACGTGAGCGTTAAGCAGGGGGTGGCGCGGGCCGCTGTTGTGCTTCTTTCGTCGCCGGGGATGGAACCGCTGGAGGCCGCCACCGCAGAGATGGAGGTCGCTTACCCCTACGTGCCGGGGCTGTTGGCCTTCCGCGAGGGGCCGGTGGTGATGGCGGCGCTGGCGAGGCTTGAGGGACAGCCTGACGTGCTGATTTTTGACGGCCAGGGAGTGGCACACCCTCGTCGCATGGGGCTGGCGGCGCACATCGGTCTCTTGCTGGATTGGCCGAGCGTGGGCTGTGCCAAGTCCAGGCTGTTGGGTCGGCACCGGGATGTGCCGCCGGAACGGGGGAGCTGGGTGGAGTTGTTGGAGGGGGAGGAGGTCATAGGCGTTGTCCTCCGCACGCGGACAAACGTGCGGCCGGTCTATGTCTCGGTGGGCCACCGGGCGGACCTGGGAACGGCGGTGGAACTGGTGCTTTCCTGTTGCACTCGCTACCGGCTGCCGGAGCCGATCCGTTGGGCGCATCGCGTGGCCGGCGGGGAGCGCTTCCCATAGGGAGGTAGGGATTGGAGAGAGAGGATTGGGAGAGTAATTTGGGGCGCGTCGCTGCCCTGGTGCGCGAGTCCAGGTACGTTGTGGCTCTGACCGGAGCTGGCATCAGCACACCCTCTGGAGTGCCGGACTTTCGCACGCCCGGCGAAGGGCTGTGGGAAAAGGTCGACCCGATGGCGGTGGCCTCGCTTGCCGCTTTCCGTCGCGACCCAGCCAGTTTTTTCCACTGGGTCGCGCCCCTGATCGAGCTTATGCGGCGCGCTAAACCAAACCCGGCCCACCTGGCTCTGGCGCAGTTGGAAGCGGCTGGCGTGCTGAAGGCCGTCATCACGCAGAACATCGACGGGCTTCACCAGGCGGCAGGATCGCGCCGGGTCCTGGAACTGCACGGCAGCCCACGTACAGCGACCTGCCTGGATTGTTTCCACCATTGGCCTGGCGAGGAGACGATGGCGGCGGTGGCGAGGGGGGAGGTTCCCCGTTGCCCTGCCTGTGGCGGCATACTCAAGCCAGACGTGATTCTGTTCGGCGAGCAGTTGCCAGCGTTGGTGCTGGACGATGCTCTGGAAGAGGTCCGCCGGGCCGACCTGATACTGGTAGCTGGCTCCTCGTTGATGATTGCCCCCGCTGCCAATATGCCGGCTCGCGTCAGCGCCCACGGTGGTAGCGTCATCATTTTCAACCGGCAGGCCACCTATGCTGACGCCTTCGCCGTGGCTATCTTTCGCCAGGACGTGGCGGTCGCGCTGCCTCGCCTGGCAGCGCTTTGCCTGGAGGCGCATTGATGAGCGATTCGACGTTGGAGAATCGGGTTGCTTACCTGGAACGTATCATCGAGATCAGCCGCTCTCTCAACTCCACCCTCAACCTGCCCCTGCTGCTCAACCAGATCGTGGAGGTGGGCCGGGAGCTGACCGGCAGCGAGGCCAGTTCTCTGATGTTACTGGACCGCGAGACCGGCGACCTGCATTTTGAGGCAGCGACAGGAGCGCGGAGTGCCGAGATTCGCGATGTTATCGTCCCGGCAGAAGGCAGTGTGGCTGGCTGGGTGGCGCAGCACGAGCAGCCGGTGATCGTGGCGGATGCCCAGAACGACCCCCGCTTTCACCGTCAGACGGACGAAGAGATCGGCTTCCGGACCCGCTCACTCATCGCCGTTCCCCTCACCGTCAAGGAAAAGGTGATCGGCGTGCTGGAGGCGGTGAACAAGGTGGGTGTGAGCGGGTTCACCGCCGACGATGTCGAAATTCTCTCGA
>JAOZPF010000288.1 GCA_029932895.1 Anaerolineae bacterium
AGTGATTGGATTTTCCCAAGATGTAGGGGGGCTAAAAATTCGCCAGAGTCCAGTTCATAAATGACAGTTCGTGATGGTCTTCTTGGTTTCATCACAACAACCTCGACAGAGCACTAGCGCGTTAGCGGGAAAATGTGGTATACTTAAGCCACGATGGATACGAGGAAAACGCCGCAGCGTGCGCTGCAATTGACTACGCCACTGCCCCTGGTCCTCATCGCTCTGCTGCTCTTCCTACAGCTCACCAATCCCTCCAGGGCCTGGAGCTGGCTTCTCTCCGGGCTGACGACCATTCTGGTCATCGCCTACGTCTGGGCGTGCCAGATGCGAGACAGGGTCATCGCCGGCCGGGAGCTGCGTGGCACGTGGGTCGTGGTGGGGGACGTCCTGCAAGAGCATTTCCGGCTACAAAATGACTCTTATCTCCCCGTGCTCTGGGCCGAGGTGGTGGACGCTTCCGACGTTCCCGGCTACAGCGCCAACCGTGTAGAGACCGTTTCCGCGCATAATACCCGCCGCTGGCGGATGAGTGGGGTCTGCCAGCGGCGCGGATTGTTCACCCTCGGCCCCTGGGAGCTGCATACTGGCGACCCCCTTGGCCTCTTTCGTGTCGTCCACCGTTACTCCGCCGCCCGCAGCCTGCTCGTCTATCCCCGCGTCATGCACCTCCCCTCATTAAACTTGCCCCGTGGTGCAAGCGCAGGCACTTCCCGCACCAGCCAGCGTTCGGTGGAGCTGACCATCGCCGCCTCGAACGTGCGGGATTATGTACCTGGGGATGCACTGCGCCGCGTCCATTGGCGCATCACGGCTCATCGCGATTCGCTGATGGTGCGGGAATTCGATCTGGAGCCGTCGGGCAATCTGTGGATCGTGCTCGACATGGATCGCCGCGTGCAGACGGGAGAGGGGCAGGAGTCCACGGAGGAATACGGCGTCATCCTGGCCGCCTCGTTAGCTGCCGAGATGTTACGTCAGAATCGGGCCGTGGGCCTCGTCGCCTTCGGTCAGGAGCCAGCCTTTGCGCTGCCACAACGGGGCCAGGCGCAGCTCTGGCGGCTGTTGCATATGCTGGCCGGGGCGTCCCTCGGCTCTGACTGGTCGCTGGCCCGCGTGCTGGAGGAAATCAGCCCTACGCTGGGACGGGGACTGACGCTGGTGATCATCACTCCTTCGTTGAATTCCGACTGGATCGCTCCCTTGCTGCCGCTGATGCGCAGGGACATCTCGCCGGCAGCCATCTTGCTCGACCGGGCCTCCTTTGATGACCAGGACGCCAGCAGCGTGACAGCCCTGCGCAGTCTCTTGGCCGAGCAGGGAGTGCCCGGCCACGTCATCCGCAAAGGCTTCCCCTTCCGCCCCCTCGTGCGCTACAAGCGACGGCGAGTAGTGTACAAGGTACTGAGCGGCACGGGGCGGGTCATTGCTATGGAAGTCGAAGAGGAAGTATAGGAATGTTGCCTCTGCTGGTTCGACTGCTGAGACGCATACGCCCACGGGAGGGCTGGCTGATCTTGCTGTTGTGCATGATGGCCGTGCTCTGTCTGCCCGCGTCGCTGTTGCTGGTAGGCTGGGTGCAGTGGAGTGGTGTGCTGGTATGGCTAGCCCTGCTGGCGATGCTGGTCGGGATCGTGCTGGCGCGGCTGCCCTTCCCCGCCTGGCTGAGCGGTTTGCTGGCGGCCATCTTTGGCCTGGAGGCTACGGTGGGCCTCGTGGGGCGCACGCTGCCACCGCTGCGGTTGGTGCTAGATGAACTGGCCTACGCCTTCTTTTGGATCTGGCGTCTAGCTGGCGGTAGGCTGAAGGCGCTCCCTTTCCAGGCGCTGGTCAACGACGCGGGGCGACGACTGGGGAGCTTCGGCGCTCGGCTGTGGTGGTGGACTCAAGGGGTGGCCAGAGGCGGTGCGCAGCAGGACAACCTGGTCTTTCTGTTCTTCGTCGCCCTGTTAGTGTGGGCATCCAGCAGTTGGGCCGCCTGGTGGCTCTACCGCCGCCAGCGAGCGTTGGTAGCCCTGGTGCCCACGGGCATATTGCTGGCAGTGAACGTCTTTTTCGCCGGCGAGGGGGAGTCATGGCTATTGCTCTTCCTGGGCTGCCTGACGGCTCTGCTGGTGGCCGTGCGCCTTAACTCCTTGGAGCGACGGTGGGCGGCGGCGGGGGCCGATTACTCGTATGAGATACGTCTCGACGTGTTCATGGTGGGCACGCTGCTTACGGCTGCGGTGATAGGGATGAGCGTGGCCGTGCCTTCTATCACCTCCCGCCACACGGTGGAGTGGTTCTGGCGGCACTTCTCTAAACCGTGGGAAATGGTGGACGAGACGGCGCAGCGCATGTTCCCTAAATTGGAGCGGCCTGTCAAGGCACCCGCTCCCGGCAGTGGAGGACTGCCCCGCTCCCATCTGCTGGGCGGCAGGCCGGAACTGAGCACCCAGGTGGCGTTGAGGGTGTGGGTGGACGAACCGCCGCCGGAGCAGGGGGGCGAGCAGCACTACTGGCGCTCGCGCACGTATGCCATCTACAATGGCCGGGGATGGGATGTGGAAGAGCTGGAGTCGCTGGCACGGGGCGCGGGAGAGCCGTGGTCAGAGGAGTTGATGGCCGGGCGGCGGGAGCTTTTGCAAAGAGTGCAGGTAGTAGGTGTACCGGGGCGCGTATTGTACGCCGCCGGCGAGCCGCTGGCTCCCGACCGTCCCTATCGGGCGCTGCTGCGGGATGCAGAAGACCTGGTGGCGCTGGAGGCGGTGCAGCGGGCGAAGGAGTACACTATCCTCTCCGTGGTGCCGGCGATCAGCGAAGCCACGCTACGCGGGGCAGGGGAGGCATACCCGGACTGGGTGCTGGAGCGGTACCTGCAATTGCCGTCGCTGCCAGAGCGAGTGACTGAACTGGCCCAACAACTGGCAACTGGAACTGAAACGCCGTACGATCGGGCGCAGGCGCTGGAATCGTACCTGCGCACGATCCCCTACACACTGGACATTGAGCAGCCGCCAGAGGAGCGGGACGTGGTGGACTACTTCCTGTTTGACTTGCGGCATGGTTACTGCGATTACTACGCCACGGCCATGGTGGTGCTGGCCCGCAGTGTGGGGTTGCCGGCACGCCTGGCGGTGGGGTATGCGTCGGGCAGTTACGATGAGGAAGAGGGCTTTTACGAGGTGATGGAAAAGCAAGCCCACTCCTGGGTCGAGGTGTACTTCCCGCGTTACGGTTGGATCCCCTTTGAGCCCACGGCAGCGAGGGGGACCTTCGAGCGGCGAGGGGGGAGCGAGCTATCTGCCGAGCAGGCGACCGGCCTTGACGAGCGGCTGAGGGAACTGAGAGGGCCGAGAGGTCTAAGATGGACCTGGGCATGGCTGCTGGGATGCAGCATGGCGGTTGTGGCCATGGTCGGTGTGGGGGCGTGGGTGGCCTGGCGGCGGCGGTTGGAGGCGGGGCTGGACGTGGTGCAGCGG